>CAYQMZ010001027.1:0-2571 GCA_964418725.1 uncultured Pirellulaceae bacterium | reverse complement strand
ACTGTGGTTGGCGATTGCCAAGCGATGGTCGAAGGCATTTGCCGTGATGTTCGCGATTGGTGCGGTCTCAGGCACCGTGTTGTCGTTTGAACTTGGACTGTTGTGGCCCAGGTTCATGGGGACTTTCGGAGCGGTGATTGGCCTTCCGTTCACGATGGAAGGATTTGCGTTCTTCTTAGAAGCAATCTTTGCGGGAATCTACCTTTACGGTTGGGACCGGCTGCCCGCGAAGCTGCACTGGTGGACTGGCGTTCCGATCGCGATCGCAGGATTCTTTTCTGCGGCGTTTGTGGTGACGGCCAATGCTTGGATGAATTGTCCTCGCGGTTTTCGCATGGAGGATGGGAAAGCGATCGAAATTGATCCGTGGGCCGCGATGTTCAATCCTGCCAGCGGCTCTCAAATGGTCCACATGATTTTGGCTGCGTACGTGGTGACGGGATTCTGTGTCGCGGGCTACTACAGTTTTTGTTTGCTGCGTGGAAAAGCCACTGAATACTGTCGCCGGGCGATGGCGATTGGGCTGTGGATGGCAATCGTTAGTACTCCGTTGCAGATGCTGTCGGGAGACTGGTCGGCAAAGGTCGTGGCCAAGACGCAACCGATCAAACTCGCTGCGATGGAGGGGCAATACGAGACGGAGATTGGTGCTCCTCTAAGAATCGGTGGAATCCCTGATGACGAGGCAGAAGTCACGCGCTACAGCATCGAGATTCCCAAACTGCTTTCGTTCTTGGCGTACGCAGATTTAGAGGCGGAGGTAAAGGGGCTTAAGGAATTTCCCAAAGACGAACGCCCGCCCACGGCTATCGTGCACTTCGCATTTCAAATCATGGTTGGCATCGGGACGTTGTTGATGGGCATCGCAGCTTTCGCGTTCATCATGCGAGTGCGAACGAAACACTTTCCGACGGCTCGTTGGTTCTTACTGGCGACATTGGCTGCCGGTCCACTGTCCGTGATCGCGATGGAAGCTGGCTGGACTGTGACGGAGGTCGGCCGTCACCCGTGGATCGCCCACGGCGTGATGCGAACGGCGGAGGCGGTGACGTCGGCACCCGGTATGTGGGTTGTCTTCTATGCAACGATTGGGATCTATGCGGTCTTGGGGGCTGCTACCGTGTTTGTGCTGCAGCTACTCGCCCGCAAACCGTTAGCGGTGGCGACCGACAGGGATGTAGCCGACACTGTGGATGGCGATCCAAAGGGAGGTCCAAATGGCACCTGAACTGATCGTTTTGGGAATCATGCTAACGGCCTTGGGGCTGTACGCCGTGTTGGGCGGAGCCGACTTTGGCGCGGGCATTTGGGAGTTCACGACTTGCTTGGAAAATGACGAGTCCGACCGAAGACTCATCGCCGACGCGATCGGACCAGTTTGGGAAGCGAACCACGTCTGGCTGATCTTCGTGTTGATCATCCTGTTCAACGGTTTTCCATTAGCGTTTGCTGCAACCAGTCGAGCCTTGTGGGTGCCATTGCTACTGGCGCTGATGGGAATTGTATTTCGCGGTGCTGGGTTTGTGATTCGAGCTTACGCGATCGGCGCGGATTGGCTCCGCGATATAGCCGGCGCCGCGTTTGCACTCGCTTCGACGTTCACACCGTTTTTTATGGGCGTGTCGGTCGGCGCGATCTCGACAGGCGATTTGCCAATCGCTGCGGATGGAACGTACTCGGGAAACCACCTAACGGATTGGCTGACGCCGCTGTCGCTGTACTCAGGAATCCTAGCGGTAGGAATGTGTTCCTTTCTGGCTGCCGTTTACCTGTCGCGCGAAGCCAGTTTGCGGGACGATCCGACATTGTTGCGAATTTGGCGAAGCCGAGCGTTGGCCGCGGGGATTTGGGTGGGCATTCTCGCTTGGCTAGGTTTGCTGATGTGTAAACTCGAAGCTCCGGTGCTTTGGGACGGGCTCACTGCGCGAGGGTGGCCGCTGATTGCCGCTTCAATGCTCAGCGGTATCAGTTCACTCGCTGCACTGCGCGCCTATCGGTTTCAATTCGCCAATGTGATGGCGGCGTTCGCAGTTGGCACGGTGCTGCTCGGATGGGGACTTGGGTCGTATCCTCAGTTGGTTCCTCCCAACATCACGATCGAATCGAGCAAGGCTCCGGATGTCGTGTTGTGGGCGATGGCCACGTGCATTCTTGGCGGATCGACCATTCTCTTTCCAGCACTGTGGTGGTTGCTGAAAATCTTCAAGAGTTCGCCGGCTGCGAATTCGTCGCACGACACACACTAGAATCTGCTCTAGTTATTGCTTGTCGGCCTGGACGATTTTGACCTGCTTGGGCGATGGTCCTTCAAGCAAACCATGATCCACCAGGAACGAGTCGAGGCTCGACATGGTTGCTAGGTAGAATTTGTTTTCGTTACGACCGAAGTTGAAGAAGCCATGGGGTTGATCTGCGTAGCCCTTCAGCACAACGTCGTTGCCTTGAGAGGTTGCCAGATCCGCGAATAACTCGGCAGACTTGAAGGCGACCGTCGTGTCTGCCTTGCCGTGAAAGATGATCGTCGGAGGCAACGTGTCGTTTATGTTCGGCAACTGATGAAAGGGCGACAGT
>CAYQMZ010001026.1:0-2578 GCA_964418725.1 uncultured Pirellulaceae bacterium | reverse complement strand
CGCCCCAATAGTGGCACGGAACTGAGTGCACTGGCATACGCCAAAAACACCCGTCTAGAAAAGCCGCCTTCAAAGCGGACTGCATTGCGAAGTTCGTTCGCTCGTAACACGGCAACTCTCCAAAGCTTAACTGAGCAAGATCCTACATTCGCAACAACAGACGCTCGACCGAAGCTTCGAATCGTCAGCGACGGAAGCTATCACTACACCAATATGCCGGGCAGAAGCCCAGTACTGTCGGCGAACTTCTCGTTTCCGGTTCCGAATGCCTTCAACATCGACGCATAGAGATTGGCGAGCGGTGTATCCCGGCCGAACTCAAGATGTTGTCCAGTCGCAATGCGGCCACCGCCCTTCCCTGCCATCAAGATCGGCAGATTGTGAGGACTATGGCTGTTACCATCTCGAAGGCCAGACCCATACAAAATCATTGAGTTATCTAGAACAGTCCCTTCGCGCTCCTTCATCCCACGCAACTTTTCAAGCAAGTACGCGTACTGCTCCACATGCCATTTGTTGATCAGCTGATATTGCCGCAACTTCTCTTCGTCGTTCTGATGGTGAGAAGTATCGTGATGGCCGCCAGAAACGCCGTCCAGAAACGAGAAGCTTCGACCGCTCACGGCGTTGCCAAACATAAAGGTACAAACTCGAGTCGTGTCGGTCTGAAACGCCAATGCGATCATGTCGAGCATGAGACGCACCTGCTCCGTGTACGAGTCTGGACGTTGCTCGCCAGGGCGATTCTTCTTGTCCAACGGAACCCGAGGCTGCCAAGCACTCAATCCTTTCGCCTTCTGATTCTGCAACCGTTTCTCGATAGATCTGACGGATTGCAGATATTCATCCATCCGCTGACGGTCAGTGGCACCTAGCTGACGACGAAGTTCACGGGCGTCACCTAGGACGCGATCCAATAACAACTGGTCGCGTTTTGCTGTTTCAAGCTTGGGATGAGCTGCACGAAATAGCCGATCGAAAACCAATGCCGGATCCAGTTCTCGAGCCAGCGGACTAGTGGGGCCAGACCAAGCGATGTGAGAGCCGTAAACACGCGTGTAGCCTACGTTCGTATCCACACCAGTTGTTACCGGATCCATCCCTAACTCTAACGACGGCAACGGCGTGTACTGCGCCGAGAAATCTGCCGCAACTTGGTCCATCGAGCGACCATTACAATTCAGATCAATTCCAAGTGATTTATTGATGGTTGTGCAGGTTAGAAAGCCAGACGTCTTGACGTAATGCCCGTCGCCAAAGTCGCTCGCCTGATTCCACAGATTCGTGAGCACTAGCAGCTGTTCTTTGAGCGACTCAAGCGGGCGAAGCGTTTCCGACAATTCGAATTTGGCTCCGGTACCTTTCGGAGTCCACATGTCCTGGCGAACGCCGTTCGGAACGAACAACGCCGCTAGGCGTACCGGAGTATCACCAGGGGCAGCCCCTTCTGATTCCGCCGCGGACACGGCGGCGGGCATCATGGCCTCAAGCCACGGTAACGCCAGTGCAGCGCCCACGCCACGCAAAAGCGTGCGGCGACAAAGCGGGACATGCGAGCGAATACGATTTTGTTTGGAAGTTGACATTTGCATGACCATTGTATCCGTGACTCGGTCCTTGAGGTTGCGTTACTTTCTGAACGTCACCTCAGGAGCGAGTCTAATTGCTCTGCTTATGGCGAAACGGGATGCTCTTCACGATTTCTTGAATCAGCGTTTGTGCCTTGTATTCATCAGCCACAACCTTCTTTGTAATCGACTCCACCACGCAAGCGTCTTCATGCGTAAGCCCTCTAGCGAGCGCATATGCCAGCATTTTGCGGGTTAGATGTCGAATAAACTGTTCGCTCTGCGCCAGCAACAGCCGCTTCAACTCTTCTGGCCCTTCAAATTTCTCACCACTCGGCAGCTCGCCGCTGGCATCGATTGGCTGGCCGTCCACCCCCGACCGCCAACGCCCCAGCACATCAAAGTTCTCAAGTCCGAAGCCCAACGGATCCATCGCGTCGTGGCATGAGGCACACGTTGCATCCGCTCGATGAAGCTCCAACCGTTCGCGAAGCGAAGCAGGCTTCGACGCTTCCGTCGACTCGTCTAAGGCCGGAACGTCGGGAGGTGGAGGCGGCGGTGGAGCACCAAGCAACGTTTCCAAGATCCACTTGCCGCGTAGTACTGGACTAGTCCGATGAGGATATGAACTCACGGCGAGCACAGCACTCATGCCAAGCAGCCCTCCACGATGGTCCCCCTCGCTGAGCTTCACGTACTTCGGCTGCTCGCGGAATTCACCGTCGACTCGGTAGTGTCTGGCCAAACTTCTGTTGACGTAAGTGAAGTCCGAATCGAGCAGGTTCAACAGAGATCGATTCTCCGCAAGCAGATCTTCAAGAAAGAAGATGGGCTCGTACTTCATTCCGCCTTCTAACTCGGAATCGTAACGTGGAGCGACTTTCGCATCGGGTTTGAACTCTCGTCCTAAGGCTCGAGTCCCTAACCACTGCTCCATAAAACTCTTGGCGAAATCACGAACCTTCGCACCGCGACGTAACCCTCGGCGATCAACGTCACTTCGAAGCATC
>CAYQMZ010001025.1:0-2590 GCA_964418725.1 uncultured Pirellulaceae bacterium | reverse complement strand
CTGTCGTACAGGTGTGATTTATTGTCCGGAGAACCTCTCGTGCTTTTGGGAGTTGGCCAAGGCACGGCGGAGTGAGCGTGACAAGCTGCCTCCGAAAATCCAAGATGAAGTCGATGCTTGTCTGGCGATTGGTGCCAACGTCGTTACATACGCCACTGGCCGCGAATTGAAGCAGAAACTAGATACCAATGAGCTGGTATCGGTACTCAATTCCAACCAAGTAAACGATCGTGCGGCGCTGCACATCGCGAAGCTGACGCACAGCGGCGGCGGCGACGAAGCCCAGTCTGCATTGTCGAATCTATTGGCGGTAATCGGTTCGCAAATCCAGTTGCCCGTCTCGACAGAAAAGCGATTAATCTCGCCACTTGATCAGAGCCTACCGGATTATCCCATTGCATTTGTGCACGGTCGGCGTCGCTTTAGCTGGAGCAAAGAGGAGCGGCAGGCCATTCGAAAGTTTGTCGACTACGGAGGCGTTATCTTCGCGGACGCAATTTGCGCGGACGCCGAATTTGCCAAGTCTTTCCGAACGGAGATGGAAACGATCTTTCGGCAATCAATGTCTCGCGTGCCGACCACGCACCCGATGTTTACCGACGAATTTCACGGGCATGACATACGGTCTGTGACGTTTCGAGAGCCCAAGTTGAGGCAGCGGAAAGAACGTAGAGACGTGCGAACCAAGACGATCCCGCCGTTGCTTGAGGGTATCGAGAAGGACGGTCGATTCGTCGTTTTGTTCTCGCCATACGACATGAGTTGCGCCTTGGAGAACCGACCGTCCCTTGAATGTCGTGGCTACACACGAGAAGATGCCGCAAAGATTGCGACGAACATCGTGTTGTATGCGATGCAGCAATGAAGCTCGCAATTGCCGCCACCAAACCGTAGGGAAGCTCCGTGGAAGGAATCGAAGACCATCCGTCGATCATCACCATCGACGTTCAGTGGGGTGATATGGACGCATTGGGGCACGTCAACAATACCGTGCCCGTTCGTTGGTACGAATCGTCGCGCATCAACTACATGGAAGTGACGGGAATCGCCGAGCTAATGGAAGGGCTGGGTTTTGGGCCTATTTTGGCTGCCGTGCATTGCAATTATCGAAGACAGTTGTTCTATCCCGACACCGTGCGGATTGGCTGCCGCGCGACGCGATTGGGCGGATCCAGCGTTACGCTTTCGCACACGGTGATCAGTGAGAAGTCTTCTGAAGTGTCTTCCGATGGAGAATCGATCCTGGTCATCTTTGACTTCGAGAAGCAAAAACCAGTTCGGATTCCCGACGTCATCCGTCAGCGAGTAATCGACCTACATCCTGAACTCGCCTGACTGCTCAAGCGGTTGCGTCCGAGCCCACTACTCTTGGACTCGGACATTGTGTCGCGGCTGTTTCAGTTACTCGGCAGAATCCTCGGCCACTTCATCGACCAACTCGTCTACGTCGATCGTCAAATCGACGTTTTCCAGATCTACGGCTACGTCGGCCGCCGCATCCGCTTCTACGGGGAAGAATGCAGACAAGCTTTCTTTCTTGTCGCTCATGTCGTTAGGTCGTACCTCGTCGCGATGGTTGCCGATGCGAATCTGGCCATATCGCAACATGCCCCGAAGCCCGACGCCAAGCCGATCGGTCGGTTGCAAATCGTTCCGAGTGATCTCGCGAGCAACCGCCCAAGCGAGCGTTCCAAGTTGGTCTTTCGCCTCATCTTCGAACTTCCGAAGCATTGGTGCCTGCGAGATGAAGAGGCAACTGTTTTCATGCAATTCGCAATACGTGACAAAGCGACCGTCGGTCAGGTCCATTCCTTTTGCTTCTGAAAACATCTCGTTACGCAGGACCTTCATTTGTTCACCGAATTCGCGTGCCAGTTCTTTGGCCCGCTCATTGTTGCCGTTTGCCAGCCCGTTGGAGTCCGACATGACAAGCATCTCTGCTTTATGGAGTGCTTCGCCAGGACCTGGGTCTGTTGTGGATTCGTTCCCCGCACGTTCGATAGCATCACCGAATCCTTTGATGAAGCCAGGTAGGCTGATGCATGAGATAATCAGGAATAGGTAACCCAACACGAGACCAGTCGTCGCCAAGCCGATTCCCGACTTCGAACCGTTTGATTTCAAAATCTGGCCTCGTGCCTTATGCCCGCACACGATGGCGGCGATCGAAAACAGCATGGTTGGAATGCAGAGGCAACTGAACACCGGCGCCAAAATCGCCGTCACCAGGCTGCTAATCGACCAAACTGAAGTGGTTGGCCTAGCATGCATCGTGGGATTGTTGCGTGGAGGAAAGGGATTCGGGTTCAGATCGGGATTATTCGTATTCATGTCCGCCGCGATTGATAATCAAGATAACAGATCAAGAACAGGTGGGCGTTAGCAATGGACGTGATGCCGCGGTTCGAGGCCTTACGGCGCGACAGACATGCAGACGTAGCAGAGAGTTGCTTCCGACGTCGCGTTTGAAGCCGGTTCGAGCTGGCTCGGTCGGTCGACTTGCCGTTGGGGGTGTCGATCTACCACTGCTACAATCGCCCCGACGCAGAGGCGAAACGCACCGCGATCTATAGCCACCTAACCACTAGAA
>CAYQMZ010001024.1:0-2600 GCA_964418725.1 uncultured Pirellulaceae bacterium | reverse complement strand
ACCACGGACCCCGTCGATGGCGGTGAAGACCCAGGCGACAGTACCACCGATCCCGTTGACGGTGGTGAAGTTCCTGATGATGGAACCGTTGGCTCGTCCGATGTCGTCGATGGCTCTACAGACACCCCAACGGACACTACGGTAGACACCCCGACAGACGGTGACCCCAGCATCATCTCCGAAGGCGATGAAGTTCTAGGCGGTGAGGACGGTTCGGGTTTGATCACCGAAGGATCCGAAATCATCGATGTCGAGACGACCGGTCAGTCAACGGCTGTCGACGAAGCATTGAGCAGCCGTCGAAGTCGTTCCGAGGCCTCTGCATAGCCAAGGCTTAACTAGGGCGACGGGTCCGCAAAAACTACATTACGGACCGCCGCCCTCGCTTGAAAACGCCTACGCAAGCGACGCAACTGCTAGCAACGCTAATTACTGTTTGCGAGCAGCTCCAAATGGATTACGTTGTGCCGAATCTGACTCGGCCAGTGATTTCATGGAAGAACGCTTTGCGTAGGGAGGGCAATGTGAAACTTGCCGGTTTGCAAATTGATCGTTTTGGCGCACGATCTGGACTAACGTTATCGAACATTGATCCGCACCTGAACGTCGTTTACGGTCCCAACGGATCCGGTAAAACGACCGTCATTCAGTTCATACGCTGGATGTTGTACGGGCAGTGCGACGAAATCTCACGCCCATACCTGACCACTGCTGATGGCGCGGCTGGTGGCTCGATGAGCGTTTCATCTGACGGCCACAACGTACGAACCTTCCGACGCAACAGTCAGTCGGGGAGTCTCCTTAGCCAACTCACCGTTGACGGGGTGGGAAGCGGCCCAAACAATCTCGCCACGATTTCCAATACGGAATTCGATCGCTTCTTCGTCGTCAGCTTTGATCAGCCGCGAAACCTGGGCGACCTTTTCAACTCAGCTCGAATTCACGGCTACCAACTCCATCTGGACCAACGACACCTCGACCGCATCCGCGAACTGACGGAGCAATTGGCGCGTCAGCGATCGGAACTCAGTCGATACACGCATATTGGTTCGGTTGATTTGCTGCGTTCGCAACGCGAAGACAAACGCCGTGAGATCGATTCGATCCGCCTGGATTGGCAGCGCAGGCGCGAAGACTTGGAGCGTCGACGCTCGGAAGCAACCGCCAGTGTCGCCGAACAGCAGAGACTGTGTGAACGGCTTCACAGCGTCCTAAGCAACATCGACGCGGCCATTGAAACGCGTAAGCACCAACTTGCGGAAGAGCACGCACAGTGGCTCGCGGCTCGTCGGGATTCTGAGCAAAAGCGACAGGCACGAATCCACCAAATCGACAGCCAGATCACTCGTTGGCAGGAGATCCTGACCGAGGTCCGTACGCAACTAGAACAGGTGCGTTCGCGAATCTCTTCCTATGGCGATGTTGGTTTTTCGCCTACCGAAGCTACCGACCTGCACTTCTTTATGCGGAAATTGGGCTTCCGAATTCGAGACATCGAACAAGATCTCCACAGTGCCTACGAGTCGGATACTTGGCGAGATCACGAAGCGGACGCCGACTATTTGCGAGGTCTGCTAGGCTCGGCTTTGAACTCGATGCAGAACGACGTCACGCGTCTTGCGCAAACCGTCGAACGCCAGCAGCAAAGTAACGAATTACTGGAATGCCGTGAGGAACTCACCTATTTGTGTCGCGTCGAACGTGAGTTGATGGATCTGCTTGAAGCGCTGGCTCGACAACGCGACAACCTGCATCGCGACTCGAAGTTCATTCCAACGTCATCGGTCGGTTACCTGCACAGCATTGACGCACTGCTTCCTGAGCAGCCGTTGCCGACTGCATCGTCGCTGAGCGGGTATAGCTTTACGGATTCGCAGGACCTTCGACAGCGAGAGATCAATTCGCTGTCGGCTATCGAGCTTGCAAATGCTCTAGACGATTTCCGTTTGCGTCACTTGGTCGAACGACGCGAGTCCGCAGCGGCTCGACTAAGTGAAGCCGATCTAGAACTTACCAATCGCCAGCGTCGACTACGAGAAATCGAGGACGAGCTGTCGCGGTTCGATCGCGATGGACGCATTGCGTTGCTCGAGAAGGAAATCGCAGAAATCGATGAACAGCTTCGTCACGCCGAAGTTCGTAACTCCATCGAGCGGAACATTGCTGCGTTGGAAGAAGAACTACGGCGAGCTCGTGAGCATACGGGACGTTCGGAAATCATTGACGAGGCGTCTGCACTGTTGCAACGCTTGACCAACAAAGACTATCTACGCATCACCGTTGCTGGCAACTATCGATGTGAAGTCGAACGAGCTGACGGCAAAAAGTTCGCGCACGAGCAGCTTAGCCGAGGCGTGCAAGATCAAGTCTATCTGGCCATCAGCCTTGCAATTGTCTGTGCATACGGACGCAAGGGTGTCTCCGTACCGCTGATCCTGAATGACGTGTTTGTCAACTTAGATGAAACCGGCATTCACTCGCTAACGGATCTGCTGACAGACTTCGCTTCTCGCGGACATCAGACGTTGGTGTTCACACGCCATGCACACATTCGCGAGTTGTTTCACGG
Source organism: uncultured Pirellulaceae bacterium (assembly GCA_964418725.1). GTDB lineage: Bacteria > Planctomycetota > Planctomycetia > Pirellulales > Pirellulaceae > CAYNJG01. Next base: position 31 of record CAYQMZ010001024.1, on the reverse strand, counting down.
TCGAGCCGTTCGGCTGTTCGGTCTTAACGAC
>CAYQMZ010001023.1:0-2603 GCA_964418725.1 uncultured Pirellulaceae bacterium | reverse complement strand
ACGACGACAGGATTCGATCAGACAAGTTCGCTCGCTGGCGGCGGCCTCGATTCAGGTCAAACACCATTGCGTCCCTGGTCCGAGTTTCTAACGGTCTATTCGGCAGAGCGCAACGAAACGTATACAGGATCCCCCCGGCTGTTCATGAACGGTAAAAAGTTACAGGAACTGCACCAACAATTGCTGGAACTTTTCCCACTGGAGACCGCCAACTTTCTAATTCTCTATCGCCAATTTGGCCCGACGAAGCCAACAGCAAATAACGGAGATGAAGAATCTGAAACGAACTCTCCGATCGAAGCGAATCAAAAGGCAGACTCCGTTACAATCACGTTCGACGCTGAAGCTAAGTTCTTCATCGAAAATCCGCTCGACCTGATCGGGATAACCATTACGGTGCCTGCCCCCGAAGATGCGGATAAAAAGAAGACAGTTGTCTTGCCTTCCCCGTTTGGCGACGACCCTAGTGAAGTGACTCCCGAGTTTACGGAGTTGTTGGACAAGACAACGGTCCTACCAGATCAGCGCCTCGTTGGCCGAATCAACGTCAACATTGCGCCGCCCGAAGTTCTGATGACCCTGCCTGACATGACTGAAACAATCGTCGAAGCCATCGTGAGCGACCGCGCAGAGCAGGAGAAAAATCGAGGCAGATCACAGGAGTCGTCCAACGATCGCCAGCATACGATTTGGCTGCTGAACGAGGGGATCGTCGACGTGGATGTGATGCGTAAGATCTGGCCGCACATAACCTGCGGCGGCGACGTGTATCGCGCTGAAGTCTGGGGGTACGTTGACGACCGTTCCCCCACGGTCCGATTCGAAACGGTTCTGGACGCATCGTTGCAACCTTGTCGCCCGGTTTACTACCGTGAATTATCAGCCCCGAAAAACACCATTCAAATCAAAGCTCCGCGTGAATTAATCGCGGCAGCAGAAGGAAACGAACGGAACGTCGCTGGTGGCGAAACCGGGTTTCGCGGAAGCAGAACAGGAGACGCGAGATAGTGCTGGATAAGTTCTCCAAGACGCCGAACTGCCTGGTGATGCAAGGCTCTCAGCCCGTCAGCCGATACATCGTCGTGCGTGAGGATACGGACCGCCCGTTGTTGGTTGCCGCAGGGCGGTTTGAACACGACAACCTGGAGACGCTCGTTGAACATGCGAGGCAAGAGTTGTCGACCCAAGGCTTGAAAGTCTCACGAGCCATCTTGCTCCTCCCGCGTGGCGATGTTGACGTAAACTCGTTGCAACTCCCACCGGCAACAGAAGACGAGTTGCCCGAGTTGGTCTCCAATCTCTTAGCTCAACAAGCGGACGACTCGACCGAGCTTTTTGCCAACGACTTTCTCGTGACCGGCGCAAGCCAAGCAGGCAACGTCGACACGTCATCAACTGAGTCAGGTTCTCATGAATCCGACGGATCAGCTACGTCCGATGCGAGCTCGCATGAGGTTGTCACCTTCTCTGTTCCTCAAGCAACTGTCGACGAGTGGTCACAGCGATTCAAAGAACAGGGATTTCGCTTGCAGTCCGTAACCTTCGGCGGCTTGGGAGCCGTTCATTTGTTGGGACAAGTTTCCACAAACCCAGCAAGAACATCGATTGTCGTGACGACAACCGACCAGGATACAGATCTTGCGGTTGTCGAGAACGGATTGCCTATCCTCTTTCGAACAATTCCTCGCGCCACCGGCGGCGAGCAATTCGTCACGGAGCAATTGGCTGGCGAAATCCAACGAACGCTTGCTCTGGTTGGGCACCCTGATGACGAACAGACGCGAGTCTACTTGATTGGCACTCTAGACGAGCAAGAAGACGCCGCAACGCTACTGTCAGACAAGCTTTCACTGGCAGTCACCCTGGTCAATCCATTCGATCAACTTCGGGGCAACGTCAAAGTCGATCGACCTTCGCGGTTCGCCAATTTGATTGGCACCGCCTGCGCATCCAACCGAGACAAGCTGAGCGTCGACTTGCTGAACCCACGGCGGCCCAAGCCGCAGCCGACGGCATGGAGTCGCTACGGTTTTTGGGGCATCGTCGCCAGCTTGCTGTTGGCCTTAGGGGGCTACTTGCTGTTTGAGAAAGGAGCCGAGCAGCGTGCCGAAGTTGAAGCCAAGCAGATCCAATTCAATCGTCTGGTCAAACGTGCCAAGAGTCGAAGCTGAAAGTCACCGAAGCCATCGAGAGCTGGCGAGCCAGTGAGATTTCTTGGCTGGACGAATTGAACTACTTATCGAACAAGTTGCCGCCGCCGGACGAGGCCACGATTACTTCATTACGGATGGTAGCAGGCGGTGTCCCGCGACAACGTGGTCGCATGGACATGACTGTCGAAGTCAGCGACCCTAGCGTTCGCCTGGCCATGGAACACGCGATCCGCGACGCACGACATACTCCGACAAGCAAACGGGTAACGGATGCTTCCAATCGATCCGGGGCAGCGTGGCGATTCCAAACGATCGTGACAGTGGCCCCGCAACCTGTGCCCGTGAAGCCAACCTCGTCAAACCCAACAATACAGCCCTCTGCTTCAGATGCCGCAGAATCAGACTCCAACAAGTCAGACTCGACCGAGTTAAACGCTACTCAACAAGATA
>CAYQMZ010001022.1:366-2604 GCA_964418725.1 uncultured Pirellulaceae bacterium | reverse complement strand
CCAGCCGATCGCGTGCTGCAGCTCCGGCGTGACTTCCATTCCGCTCTCTAGACCTGTCGAGACTCCGATCAGAATCGGCGTGCCAACAGCGCCGAATGAAACAGGCGTGCATTGGATCGTCATGCCCGCGATCACTGCAGCCATCGGGGGGAATCCCAGGCCGACGAGCAGTGGAACGCAAACCGCAGCAGGCGTCCCAAATCCTGCTGAACCTTCAATGAACGATCCAAATAGCCAAGCCACGATGATCACTTGGATGCGTCGATCGGGTGAGACGTCAAAGAACGATTGACGTATGCGCTCGAGCGCCCCACTCTGATCCAAGGTGTTCAGCAGCAGTATAGCGCCAAAAATGATGAAGAGCAGCTCGAACGCTGTCAGCAAACCGAACAAACTAGCCGCCGCAACTTGGGTAGATGGGACCTGCCAGTAAAAGAGCGCCAGCGTCGCTGCGACGACATACGTGATAGGCATAGCGCGACTAGCGGGCCATCGGAGGACGACAAGGAATAGGGCCACTGAAAGAATGGGCAGCAATGACAGTCCAGCTAATATGGCGACTTGCATTTGTTTACCTTGGTAAAATCCTGTGGACGTATTGTCAGTCGATTAGCTTGGTCAATTGAACGTCATCGATGTAGGAATCTGTTAGGATGGATGCGGGTGTTTTGGTCGTGTGACGAGTCGCCATGTCGATTGCTGACAAATACGAATTGCTGACGAACGTTTCGGACCAATTGGGGCTTGGCGACCAATCAGGCTCTCACGAGCCGCATGGAGCGGGCGAGTCGACTACCGTTGTTAACAACGCATCGCCGGAATCCGATTTCGATGCGGTGCAGTCAGGCTTTGCACGACATCGTCGTCTTGGTCGACTGGCCCATTTGTACCGCATACCCAAGTCCGTTGACAAACTTTGCCTGAATCAGATCACGCACGCAATGTCGAATCTGGATCATGCTCTGGTCCCGCGGGTGATTGACTTAATCGAGGACGAGCGGACCTATGATTTGGTGACGGAGGTGGTACCGCCGGAAGTTTGGGTTCCTCCCGGCGAGTTGTACGAACGGTTGCGGGTTCTTGAGCAGATTGCCTCGGCGCTCTGTGATGCGGCGACGCTGGGGCTCGCACACGGTGCGCTGAATGCGCAGAGCCTACGCGTTGAGAGGTTGCCGGCTGAGTTGGCCCATGAGAGCCAAGGTAGTGTGAAGCTAGTAGGCTTGGGGGTTCAGCAGCTTTCTGCCGATGGCGACGTGGAAACACTCAAGGCCAGAGACTTGGCGACGTTGAAAGAGTGGATTGGGGCTTGCTTGTCTCAGGGCATCGCCAATCTTTCGTCCGAATCAACGGACGGTACGGATGCCAACTCTTTGCTCCTCTTCCAGCAACGTCTAGCAAAGTTAGACGACTCGATCGAGGTCTTTGCGGCGGACTATCGTGTATGGCTCCACCGAGAGCTGGCGATTCAAGAAGCCAAAAAACTGGCAGTTGTCGACCGCGAAGTGGATGAGAACACTAACGCTCGGAATATACGATTGGCGATCGGCGTCGGAGCATCGGCGCTCTTGTTGATTTCGGTCGGCCTGCTTTGCTACGCATTCTTTGGTCCTGCTTCGTCCGATGATCCTCAGAATCGGCAACTCACGGATACCGGGAAGGTGGTGCAAGGAGGCGACGGGGTACGGACGCCTGTGACATCTAGCTTGAGTGATGTGGGTACGCTGAATCAGGCGGCCGACTCGGCGCTGGAAGTTGCCACCGAAAACGCTGTGGGCGAAGCTCGAATTCGTACGGAGCATGATGCCCCCGTGGAGGAAGATGCCAGCGATGCGATGGTCGAATCCAATCAGTTGACCAATGAAGATACTGCGGAATCGATGGTGGCGAGCTCAGATGCGGCGGCCGAGGTGGACGTGGAAACTGAATCGGCTGACCAAACTGAGGTCGCTGAGGCAAAGCAAAACGTTGAAGTTGCCCCCTTTGAAGGGCTGCCAACGACGATCGACCTGCCGAAGCTTGAGGCAGGTGGAGTGTCTCGATTGCTGACGATGGATCTGCCTGAGTCAGTTGGGTTGGATCTGGAGCTTCGAACCGCACCATCAAAGAACGTGACATTTCAACTGCGTTCCAAGTCATTGGGACGATGGGAAATCCAGCAGATTCGGCGAGACGAAGAAATGTCGTGTGCGGCGTTGGCTATGAAGAATGGTAACTTGTACTTTCGCTGGCATCCCGATG
>CAYQMZ010001022.1:0-314 GCA_964418725.1 uncultured Pirellulaceae bacterium | reverse complement strand
AAGTGGGACCATGCCGTGGCTTTGCGATCACCGAAAAAGTTGCCTGGCATCCGTTTCGATTTAGAGAAGGCGACTCCTATCAGCCTGGGGATTGAGTATCCGCCCAGCGAAACGTTCCTGGAGTTCATCCCAAGCAACGACACTCTAGCATCGGCGGCCCCGAATCAGATCGCGTGGAAGCCAGATGCGAAAATGCGAGTTGGTTTGGATGCCGGCAAGAACTCTCTGGTTGTGGTTCAGTTGCAACCAGTCGGCAAAACGAAGGTGCGTGCGAAGGCTTTCGCCAGGCAACGAAAGGGCTTGCCAAACAGCCG
>CAYQMZ010001021.1:0-2608 GCA_964418725.1 uncultured Pirellulaceae bacterium | reverse complement strand
GTGCGACGCTGCTCACCCTGCGGCGGCCCCTTCAGTCCGCCCGTATCAACCAAATCATGGCTCGTATCGAGCAAGCGGACCGACGTGCAAGAACCGAGGCTCGACATTCAGGCGATGTAGTAAGACTGTCCATTGATGCTGAGCGTGGAACCGTAGAACAACAACCGGCTTTTTCTGAGTCCGGTTTGCCGAGCCAAAGAGACTTGTCAATCAGCGGGAATCTGAAAGTAGCTCGTTGCCTAGGCGGACGCCGATCCGCGATCCAAGAAGACCTGGTCGTACATTACTCACCCAACGGCCACTCAGATACGTTTGCTGTATGCATTTCCTGTGACGACACCGATCCAACATCGTCTCGTGAGTGGCTGGTCGTAATCGGACCGTCAGGACAGACTATTCGCACCAATGAGGACGCAACCGTTGAAGCGATCTTACGGCGTTAGAATAGTTCGCGGCATCACGCTGATTGAAGTGGTCGTCTCGCTGGTCCTGCTGGCCTCCCTGGTTTCCGGGATGGTCGTTGCGTACTCAGCCCACCACCGACAGGCCTTGCATGCGTCGCAGCGTCAGCTAGCCATCGCTGCTGCCGATAGGTTACTCGCACAATGGTACGCGACCGGCGAACCGACCGTTCCTCGAAGCGGGTTCGGCGAGGTCGACGGGCAACCGGGGATCGTGTGGCAAACACAAGTCATCCACCAAAACTTGATCGAAACGCTTCCCGTGGAAGTCGTTCGTCTGCAACTGTTCTCGTCTTCGACCTTCAGCAAAAACGCGACCGAAGCCGTAGGAGAAACTAGGCCCACCAAGCCACTGGCGCAAGTCGACGTAATCCTGCCCATTGCGAAGAATAGGCTGTAGTCCACATGCGCACATCCACGAGTCACTCCCAGCAAAAATGCAGAGCCGGCTTTACTCTGCTGGAAGTCGTTGCCGCAATCATCTTGATGTCGATGCTGTTCGCGGCACTCACCAGTTTGCTTCGCTGTTTCGGCGATCAACGCCGAGCACTTGATCAGATCGCGGCCAATTCTCCATCGACGCATACCCTTGCTGATCTCATTCGACGGGATCTGACAAACGCTCATTCGTTCCGCCAAACACCTAACGGCATCACGCTGCTTGGAAACTTGGCAAACGATTGGAAAACACATATGCAGTCTGGGCGGCGAGCCGAAGTCACGTATGAAATCGAAACAATCGCCAGTGAGTCCTGGTTAGTTCGAAGAGAGACACACCTTGATGAACTCTCGAGCGACCGTTCTCGCGAAACGCCCGTTTGGCGAGGAGCCACTCGCATCGAGTTATTGTCGGAATCATCCCTGGTCACGGATGACTCCCAGCTGAAAGTCGGATTTGCCTCTATCGACGTTGGAGCATTCGTCGCCGACGCGACTCCTCTGCCGGCACACATTCGAGTAATGGTCAAGAACGGCAGGCAGAGTTTGGTCGACGTTGCTGTCCTCCATCATTGGGAGGATAGCTAGAATGAACTCCTGCTCGAAGCACGCGAACCGCCAAGGTGTCACCTTGTTGATTGTCGTGGCGTTCATTGTGATCGCCGGGCTGGCACTGGTTGGTGTTGCGCAACAGAGCTTTCGACTGGCTACAGACTCAGTGAATTCGGAAGCCGAACTTCAGCAGCGATGGGGAACAATCAGCCTGCAACGTACCCTGCTGCGAAGTGCTCCGAAGTTGTTCGCCGACCTCGACCAGCGTTCGCTGCAATCAGGCAACTCCGGTCCGTTCCCCTCGACAATTCAGACCGAAGTCCTCCTGGGTGGCGTCAAGTTCGACGCGATGCTTGGCGACGAGCAAGCCAAACTGAACCTCAATTCTCTCTATCATCGCCGCGGTACGATCGCCGTTGAGTTGGCAGCGCAAAAACTGGCTGGACGCAACAGACTACGGACGCGTCTCGCTCCCGAGACCAAGAGCATTTCGAACCAGCCAAGTAGTCCTCGGTTAGGCTCAGACGCGTCAAATGAATCTGCAACAGACGACGAACTCGAGAAGGCAGCCTCCACACCGCCCGCCGCGTTTCGGCATTGGGGACAGATCTATGACTTGTCGGCACCCACGCAAGCTGGTTCTACAAATGCCTCATCCAGATCCAAATCACTGCACAAGAAATGGGTCTTACCACAAACCACCCTGCAATTGACATGTTGGGGTCGCGGCGAAGTCAATATCATGCGTGCGTCAGACGACGTTATTGCAGAGACGTGCCGCACGATCGTCGGCCCCGGCGTCGCGAGAAAAATGGTGCAACGATTCCGCGAGAATCCAGTGATCGGTATAGAGCAAGTCGCCATGCAATTGGATGTGGAGCCACAGGACAGAGTCGGTCTGCGTCGACTCCTTACGACGCAGTCGTCCACCTATTCACTTTGGGTAGCCTCACATACGCTGAACGGTCCCGATCTCAGCCTAGCTGTAGCCACCTCGGTTGAGGGATCTGGCATGCGAACAGAACGTTTTCGGTACTAAGTCATTTTGTTTACCACGCAAACGAATCGCCGCCTCTTGCAGCTCGTCACGCTGACATTCATGTCAGTCAGTGGCTTCCTAGTCTGGCAGGCTTTTCGCGTGCCGACGTCGCCAAGAG
>CAYQMZ010001020.1:0-2614 GCA_964418725.1 uncultured Pirellulaceae bacterium | reverse complement strand
AACGCTCCGTCATGATCTTCGACACCCATGCAACTCTTCTTCGCAATGGGCAGCTCCTTGAACCACTTTTCTTTGCGGCCACGTATCAGGATGTCGCGTAACATGATGCCGATCAGTTCACCAAGGTCGTCATCTTCACCAAGCTTCTTCTTGGTTCCGTTGGGCAACGTCACTTCAATTGGCTCGCCATCATCCCAAAGGGCATCAATGGCCTTCAGCCAGCTCGGGAACTCTAAACTGTTTTCTTCGATGTAGGATTGCCATTCCCCGTCGGCCGATCCGTCCGGTCGCGTGTCGAACACCAACGCCACCCAACCCGCCTGACAGAACTCGTACCCAAGAGTCATATATGTGATCGGATCGTCGTCCTCGCCGGGTCCCAAATTGACGTAGACCGGGTAATCAGCAACCCGTTGTTTGACATAGTCGGAGATCTTTTTCGCGTCAGACCGGAGGTTAATCTTCATTGCTGATCAGCTTTCGATATTGGATGGCTGATTGTCAGGCACAAGCTTCAGTAGTCCGTAAGCATACTTTCGGATTTGAGCGTGCGTCGGATTGTCGGCGAGGTTGGACAGCATGTCGGCGACCTTGACCTGTGTTGCAGTCGGATCCGTTAGCACCAAGTCCAGGTAGTCATCGTACGATCGATCGCCCTTCTTCGTGAGCAGGTCGACGGAGTGAATGACGCCTGCAGGTATGCCCTTCTCCGCCAATGAACTGGACGTCTCGTCCGTATCCTCTAGCACGTCGTGCAGCCAAGCGGTGGCCTCCAGAATTGGATCTCCGGCGACACGCTTTACCACAGACTCTGGGTGCGAAATGTACGGGGTGACTCCATCGCGTCGATACTGGCCAGCATGCGCTGACGTAGCGATTTCACGCGCAAGTTGAGAAACGGATTGCATATCCATTGTGATCAAAGATTCCGTGTTTGAGACAACTAACGCCTCCATCCTAGCAAATCGGTTCAAAGTGCTAGGCTTTAGAGCCTAGTTCTTTGATTGGGGCGAAGCGGCGAACGTTAGTTGGACATGCGTTTCCTGCGTTTTCGCATGGCGTGCCATAGCGGCAACAACGAGAGAACCATAAGCATGCTGCTCGACGGTTCTGGCGTACCAACGATCTGCTTTTGATCCTCGGGAACTAGCCCTGCTCGTTCGTACTGGGCCTGTGTCTCCAGCACCACCGCACCACTAACGGGCGTAACCAGATGATGGGCGGCTGCGAATTGCGTTGCTTCGTTCCGCAATGCATAGCGTTTTCCTGGCGAACGACGAGCCTCGCGTAGTAGCCTGTTGACCCGAGTCGAGGCCCAAAGATCGACTGCTTTCGGATGTTCTTCCAGATTCGAAGTTTGCTCGTCGGTCAACGTGTCGCCAGCAACTGGCTCAAGCACAAAGCTGGCCGCAGACTCGTCGATTTGAGACCACCAACGCTTAAGATCACCTAGTGGACTTCCTGAATTTCCAACAAGCTGCACATTCAATTGATCTTGAATTCCCTCCATCACTCGATTGGGCCCGGGAACCACCTGCATATCCCAAAGCAACGAAGACGCAAAGTCATGTTCGACCAATTGTGCTAGAGCGATTTCCGCCGCCGAGTCGATTGGCTGAATACCATGAATCCAAACTAACTCGGTAGATTCGCCGGCGGTCCTCAAAGCCTGAGCCAACGCAACTGCATTGTCGCAGCCACCGCGACTGGCGTTAGCACGCAATGCGGCGGCCAATTTGGCTCTATCCGAAACAAAAGAAGTCAAATCGACGACCTCATCCGCAGCGAGCAAGAGTTCAACATTCGTTTGCCCATTCAGTTCGGCGACGAAACTGGCAATCTCCGGAAGGTACTGTCGCATTGCCTTCGAGCCGTCGATCACGAATTGAACGCGTTCGGGAACTTCTCCGTTTCGATCGGCGACTAAAGTGGCTTCAAACAGACTGTCTTGCGAACGAACGATCGAGCGTTCGTTGGGACGATGCAATAACTTGATCGACGCACGATGTAGTTGCTGAGAGGACAGACTTCCCTGAGCCACATAGACGTCGTCCTTCGACGTGAAAGAGATCGGAGAAGAACCTGCCTGCGACTCTTGCGACTGCAGCGGTACGTCTCCATTGATCCAGACCACATGTTTGATTTGATCAGACTCGAAGTTCTGTTCAACGATACGCGGCAATTCCATCGCCCCAGAGTCTGGCAGCCATCGCAATGGAGCAGTGATTCCAAGACGCACCTTCATGGTTCCGCCATTGGCTGGAACGGGAAAGCACTGCATCTGAACTCGATCTTTACCCTTCCACGTGACTAACACAGGATCACGGCGTTGCCGAACCGCGACTTCCTGGTAGGCGCTGCGTACTTTACCTGTCGACGAGAACGCGGCTTCTCGAGGCTCGCCGTTCACCCACAGAGTTAGCCGCGAAACCACACTGTCTGGAGGTAGCAGGATTTGGGCGCGGGCTTCGTTCGCTACCGTATCTCGATTGCAAAACTCCATCGTCCATTCGGTGTAGGCAAGTGACGCCGCTGCGTTGACCTCCGCATCAATTCGAGAGGACTGCATCGATAATCCTTCGACCCGATTTGCGACGTCTTCACCTCCCAAACC
>CAYQMZ010001019.1:0-2618 GCA_964418725.1 uncultured Pirellulaceae bacterium | reverse complement strand
CCATGCCACAAGCGACGAACGCACGCCACCTTCGTACAGCTGGGTCTTATAGCCGCGGAATGGACCTGCCGTTCCGGCGCCAAGTTCTGGTCCGTTATCCGAACACACAAGGATCAGCGTATTGTCTCGCATCGCGGGATCGGCGCGGATCAGGTCAAATAGACGCCCGAGCTGTGTATCCATTGCTTCAAGCACAGATAGATAAAGCCGCCGTTTCGAGCCATCACCCCAGCTTTCGACCGGAGGCCAAAACGGAGAGTGAACGTCGTCGGGCCAGACGTTGATATAGAAGGGCTGATTCGCCTTGGACGCTCTGTCGATAAATGCGGTCGCGGCATCCACAAACCCCGACGTGATCTTCGAACGCAACATCCAGCGAAACCCTTCGCCAAGGTTCTCGGCCTTCCCCCAGATCTTCCCTGGCTCGTTGTCGCCGGGCTTCAATGTGAGTGGCAAGAGCTTCGGGCCCATGCCCTCAAAGTTCGTAAGTGACTCGTCGAACCCGTAATCCGTAATGGGCGGCGCGTCATTGACATCACGCTGGCCTCCCATGTGCCACTTACCGAAATGGCCAGTCGCATAGCCGGCCTGCTTCAGCGAACGAGCCAACATCGGAGCTTGCGGATCGAGCCATTGCGCCATGCCTCGTTCCACGTTGCTCTTTCGATTGTTCAGGTACGAAGTGATCCGCCAACGTTGTGGGTATTGGCCCGTGGATATCGCCACTCGGGACGGTGAACAAATGGGAGAGTTCACATAGAACTGTTCGAAACGAATTCCTTCGGCTGCCAATCGATCGATGTTAGGCGTCGCCGCGGCTCGATTCCCGAAACACGAGAAGTCTCCCCACCCCATGTCATCAATGAAAACAAGCACGATGTTCGGCTGATTAGGCTGCCGAACGGGTACAGGCTCAACGGCCGAGCAAAGTAGGTTCCCGATTAGAACCAACAGACACGCACTTACGATCGTCGCTTGCTGCCTCATTCAGTTTCGTCCTGGCTAGAGCTTCGTTCGTCGCGACTAAGTCAGATCACGCCCCCGGAAAGATCGCAGCTCCGGAATGGTTGCGGCTCCGCAATGGTCGCGGCTTCGGAATGCTCACTGCCGGAAGCTAGCCGAGTTTCTCACACGTTTGCACGTGAAATGCGATAGTTTGGGTGCCACTGCCGGCTTGCCCGGCAGTGACGCCAAATAACATCTCACGCCGCCAGTTGGCACTTACTTCTAACGCCAAAGGGCACTGCTGGACAAACCAGCAGTGGCACCTGTACGTCGGACACAACTAACCCCGGTTCGTTCGACGAATCGCTGCGACACAGAACAGTCCAAGTAGCACTAGAGCATTCGAACTTGGCTCTGGAACCGCTTGCGCCGCAGTACCCGATCCTCCGAAGTTGGAGGAGAGTGTAAGAAAGTCAGCGAAGTCGACTTCGCCGCTGCAGTCTAGGTCTGCCGCGCTTTCGCCGGCCGTTCCAAATTCCTGAGACAGGACTAAGAAGTCTGCAAAGTCGACTTGCCCGCTGCCATCGATATCTCCGCCGCTAACGACGCAGGACGGTTCACCTCCGCCTGTCGCAGCATTCCAAATCGTGGCAACTTCTTCGTTCGTCAGCACACGGTCAAGCCAGATTGCCACTTCATCCTGAGCACCACTGTGGGTTGTCGAGTCTGTACCATCCGCACGTCGACCTCCGATTCGTGCGATATCCGTATCCGTTCCCCAGCCCCATTCGGTGACGACAAGGTCGTCCGTTCGATTGACACCGTTGATCCACACCTTGATGTTCTCAGCTCGTTCGTTCGGAGCACCGTGGGTCGACGCGACAACGTGAAACCAGCCGTAGTTGTCATTGATCAACGCTCGGTCATAGTCGCCGTCCGGATTGTCAAGAACGTTGAAGTTCCAAAGCGTACGCTCTGCCGTTTCCCCGGCAGCCTCTGGATTTACACCGATGACCAAACCTTCGCCGCCCACATTCACTTGAAAGCTGGTCGCGGCGTCAGTCCGATTGTTGGTAAACAGTCGTTCGCCGGTTGTGCCGCCCACACCCTGGTGGCGGAAAAACATCGAGACGGTAATGTCGCTCGAGGCAAAGTCTTCATTGGGGCCAAGTTCGATGTGGCCCGAATCATAGCTGCAATGTGCTAGGTTGCCTTCGCCTACTCCCGGAAGTGGAATCGGCTCGTAACCGAATACGTTGACGAATTCGGGATCCTCTTCCACGGTTGTCAGCTCATTCACAATCGCTGGCCCTTCGCATCCGACGATCGCCTCACCCTCTAAAGCGTCATCGGCACTCGGCGCGTAGACACCGTTATAGAAACCCAACTCGTCCGCATTGCCCATCGTGTCGGCGGCCCCACCGTCAACGTCCGACTCATTCAGCTCATAGTAGTAAGTCGGATTTAGGGCTTTGATCGCATTCGCGTACGGCGTGTCTGCTGCCATTGCAACGCCTCCCATAAGTCCCAACAACAGCAATCCAGTAAGACGTCGACTCTTCATTAGTTTCAAACCTCATCGTGAGAAGAACAATTCGCTGGCAACCAAAAAGCTGCGAAGTGTGCGGCCCCTGCGGTTCACTGCAAAGGTGTGAACTGACGCATTCGTGGAG
>CAYQMZ010001018.1:0-2621 GCA_964418725.1 uncultured Pirellulaceae bacterium | reverse complement strand
ATACGAGTTTACAGGCTCCAATCCACTGACTGTTGCCGAGGCGATTGAGGTCAAGGAAGAGCTAGAAAAGATCGATGAGTTGCTGCAACAGCTAGAAGAGGCAATGGAAAACGCCCAGCTGGCAATTATCGATATGTCCACGCTTTCGGAGTGTGCTGATGCGGACGAGATGGATAACCTCGAGGCACTGCAGCAGCAGGTGCAGGATCTGATTCGGGAAATGGCCGAACGTCAAGGGCTGGAGCACGACGGATCTGGCTACAACCTGACTCCTCAGGCCTACCGGCTCTTTCAAAGCAAATTGCTGGAGAAAATCTTTAGCCACTTACAGGCTTCGCGGACTGGACGACACCAAAACAACGTTGTTGGCGATGGCGCTGTCGAACTGCCAACGACGAAACCGTACGAGTTCGGCGATTCCATCACGCAGATGGATATTCCGCAGACATTTATCAATGCCATGCTGCGGGGCGGAACGGAGCTACCGATTCGCATGAAGCCCGAGGACATCGAAATCCATCGCACGCGCAATACGCCCAAGTGTGCGACCGTGGTGATCATGGATATGAGCGGGTCGATGCGTTACGACGGCCAGTATGTGAACGTCAAACGGATGGCGTTGGCGATGGATGGCCTGATTCGCCGAGAGTATCCCGGGGACTATCTGCAGTTCATTGAGATGTACACCTTCGCAAAGCTCCGCAGGCCCGGCGAGATTGTGGATCTGATGCCCAAGCCGGTCACGATCACCAATCCTGTGGTCCGGCTAAGGGCTGATATGAGCTCGGAAGCGATCAGCGAGCATCAAATTCACCCCCACTTCACCAACATTCAGCACAGTTTGCAGCTGGCGAGGCAATTGTTGTCGGCACAAGATACGCCCAACCGACAGGTGATCCTGATTACAGATGGACTGCCGACGGCTCACTTGGACGGTCAGTGGCTCTACATGCTCTATCCACCTGATCAACTGACTGAAGAAGCCACCATGCGTGAGGCCTTTCTTTGTCATCGCGAGGGAATCACGATCAACATGTTTCTGATTCCAAGTTGGTCGCAGTCCGAGGAAGACATCCAGTTCGCATATCGAATGGCGGAGTCGACGCAAGGCAGAGTCTTCTTCACGGCCGGAAAAGATCTCGACCGTTACGTCGTTTGGGACTACCTGCAGCGCAAACGAGACATCATTTCGTAGCAGTTGTACCGTTTGACGTAGTCTGTGCGGACTAATGTTGCCGATTGAACGCCTGGCCGAACTCAATCTTGTTTCAGTCACTGCGTTTTGACCACGAACGAAAGCAAACGCGCTGGCTAGGTGAACGACGTTGTGCGAACGGTTAGGAGTCTTCGATGCACGTTCCACTACTGAGGAATGAACTCACTTGAAGTGTTCGAATGAAACGAATTCATTCACGCGACACGAAAAAGTTTGCCGTTAGTTGTTGCCTTGCTAAATAGTCGTCGTTAGTATTGTCGATGAAGTGAGCATTAATGTGGTGTTAGTGCTTTTCGTTTCTGGTTCGCGAGACTCCTGAATGAGCCGCGCTTCAACCGACGTCGCGACGTTCTTTTCGAATCCATCACTGGACGGTTTCAAAGAACTTCAGCAACTCGCACGTCTCTCTGCAGACTACGACCCATACTGTCGTGCGCTCCTTGCGATTGAATCGTCCAGTCGGTTGACCGATCCACTGGTTAGCTTGGAGTTGCTTGCGAAGCTTGAGCGTTTGCACCAGTCTTGCCCGCGGTTTCACTACGTTTCCGCCCGGATTTTTGAGATTCTTGGTCAGCAAGACCAGATGCAAGCCTCCATTCAGCGATTGCAGATCTGCCTGCAGATGATTGGCGAATCCGGCACGGGGTTAAAGAATTCGCCGTTTTCCGTCGCCTTCGTTACCGACCAGGACGATCTTGTTCGTTCGTTCGGCGAGCAAAAACGCTGCCAACAGACCGTCAATACTGCCAAGAAGCAATTCGACGTTGTCACCGCCCACTCGGGTGAGGAATTCTGGTTCGATGTGACAGAATTCAGCAAGGCGAAATCACGAAACAGCGAGTTTGCATCCGAGTCGCGCTGATGCGATCGGGCATGGTGCCTAGTTACCACCAAAGGTGGCGTCGAATCGGCTGTTTTTTCTTACCGTTCGCTTGGCCCAAGCGTACTCGTTGTTCCCCAGCAGTTCGTTCGCTTGGCGGAAATAGCGACCAAGTTCGACGATCTCCGTTGGCAACGGCATCCGATTGGCAGGTCTCGCTAAATGGCTAGACAACACCAGGAGGTAGTACTCACCGGGATTGCTGACTTCTAGTTCGTAGTCTCCGCGCTCGTTAGCAACTGCAAAGTCACCGCCGAGGGACCTTATTCCCAGTATGGTGGGGTCGAGATTCTGAACTTGCAGCGACGCATTCTCCGGGCGTACCGGTCGAACATCAAATTTCTCGTCGGGCTTCATGCGAAGCGGTAGTGCGATGACCACGGCCAGAGCATCTGCAGCTAATTGTCCGCTTGTCGTGTAGTAGGAAACTCTTCCGGTTACTCGCTGTTTCTTGGCAGTTTGTACTGAGACTGGCGCCAGAGTGCCTGCCATCGCCCAGCCGAGAGCGAATGAACACACTGCAAC
>CAYQMZ010001017.1:0-2623 GCA_964418725.1 uncultured Pirellulaceae bacterium | reverse complement strand
AACGATGATCGAGGCTGGCGGTCGTCAGCAACTGTTGATTTGGCATTCCACTTCATTGAACAGCCTGGATCCCGAAACCGGCAAGCCGTTCTGGTCGATCGCTTTGGAGCCCGACTACGCGATGTCGATTGCTCCACCGCTACATGCTGGTGACTTCGTGTACGTCGGCGCGATCAAGAATAAATCAATGGTCGTACAGCTCGACAAAGACAAGCCGGTTGCGAAGTTACTCTGGCGTGGCAAGAATCGAGTCGGCGTGGGGCCTTCGCATTGCCCGATTGTTTTGGATTCGATGGATCCCAAGTATGTCTATGGCGTCGACCGCGGAGGCTTGCGATGCGTCGAACTGTCGACCGGCAAGCACGTTTGGGAGAACTTTCGTTTGATGGAAAACAAGCGACTGTCCAACGCCGGCACGATTTTCATTCATCCCGTAGGAGACCGCTACTTCCTGTTCAGCGAGACCGGAGTCCTGGCGATCGCGAAGTTATCTCCCGAAGGATACGAAGAAATCGATCGCACGCAGCCGTTGCTCGATCCGACTCACGATGCCTTCGGTCGCGATGTTGTCTGGAGCCCGCCCGCGTTCGCCAATGGAGCCATGTTGGTCCGTAACGACGAAGAACTGATACGCGTCTCCTTGCGCAGTTCCGCCAGCCAATGACGGCCGCAATCTGCTCACCCCACGGCATGCCGAAAGCAGTGAGGCGAAAAGTAGGTTTTGTTCGTGCCAACTAAGTGAGTACATTACGGTCTAGCCAAACATTCTATCCATGTTGGCGTTGCCGGCTTGGTGGCGTCACCAGTTTGTTGACGTCGCCAGCGTCAGCGGGCCGCAACTGCTTCCAATGCGTCTGGGTAAGGCGCAACCCAAATGCGTCGACAATTATCAAGCGTACGTAGGACAATTACGGAGGGACGCTAATCCACGAGTGAATTCGCAGTACTCAAGCACTGCCAGTTGTTTCAAACATCTACTCTCTCACTCGGAGGATCCGATGCGACACGCATTATTTGTTGCTTTGTTAGTTCTGTCGGCGACGTCCCTTTCATCAGCTCAAATCACCGGGGAAATCCGCGAAGGAAACATCATCCTCTTTGCGGAGCAACCGACAGTGACCGGCGGCCTCGACTTCATCTCACCCGCTGGCAATCTAATCCCAATTCCTGACCCGCCTGGTTCCGGCCCATTTCTCTTTTTTCTGTCGAATACGCCAAACCAAATCACGATGGGGAATCTTGGCTCTGGAGTCGAGCTGGATGGTCCGTTCAACACGTTCGCTGGCTATCGCGGCGATCCGACGGGAGACTTGACGGCGTTCTGGGGTAAAGGTGCGGTTCCCACTGCATTCGATGTGACGCTACCTGCCGAACCGATTCCAGACAATATCAGGACACCCGAGGTCGTAGCGCCTCCACGTCCAGATCCACCAGTCACCACGCCCGATCCGATTCCAACTCATCCGAATCCCGAGGGGCTTGTCACGGGCGAGATTCGCGAAGAGACGATCCTTCTGTTCAGCAGTGAATCTGTGCCTCTATCTGGCATCGACTTCCAGTCCGCCGCTGGAAACCTGGTGCCAATCGACGAACGGCTTGGAGCGAGTCCGTTTCAGTTTATGTTGTCGAATACGCCGAACCAGATTACGGTCGGCAACCTCCGCACCGTCGTAAACTTGGACGGAGCATTCAACACCAACGCGGGATACGTTGGAGACCCAACAGGAGATCTCGTAGCACAATGGGGGAACGGAAGTGCTCCCGTGTTGATTCCCGTGGTGCCGTCCGTCGAAGCAATTCCGGCTGACCTTGTGACGCCGCCACTCCCGCCAGTAACTAACCCAGATCCGCCGATCATCATTGAACCTCCGATCAGTATTGATCCACCACGACCTCCACGTGTCGATGTACACCCGAACCCGGAAGGACTGGTCACGGGCGAAGTGCGGGAGGGAAAAATCATCGTCTTTAGCAGCGAGTCAGTACCGCTGTCCGGTTTGGACTTTCAGTCACCGGCCGGCAACCTGGTGCCTGGGGACAATCAACTCGCGGCCGATCCATTCATGTTCTTCGTTGCGAACACGGCCAATCAGATTGTCGTTGGCAACCTCGGTACGACCGTAGAGCTAGACGGAGCACTCAATACGAACATTGGGTACCTCGGCGATCCCGCGGGCGACCTGTCGGCTTTTTGGGGGAACGGCCCCGATCCGATCAGTTTCCCCGTGACACTGTCCAGCGAAGCCATTCCCGGCGACGCGATCGGAGGCACACCGACTCCGACAGATCCGCCAACAGATCCTCCAGTGGATCCCACCCCCACCGAACCGCCGGTTCTGCCCGATCCACCTGAAGGCGGTCCGGTTTCCGGCTTCATCAATGACGAAGGCTTCTTGGTGCTCGCGATCGACGGTACCGCTAGTTTGACTGGCCTAGACCTACAGTCGGCAGCCGGCAATCTCACACCGATTGAGGATCCACCTGGCTCCGCCCCGTTCCAATTTTTCCTTTCAAACACTCCCAATCGAATCACGTGGGGAAACCTTGGCTCCAAAGTCACGCTGGAAGGGGAGTGGGTGACGCGGGCCCTTTATGACGGAGATCCGGCCACGTATCTCACGGC
>CAYQMZ010001016.1:0-2631 GCA_964418725.1 uncultured Pirellulaceae bacterium | reverse complement strand
GGGATGGCAACATCGGCTTCAACTTCCCAACCCTTGCGGTAGCCTTTTCGAACCAATTCAGCCGCCTCAGGAACGTTCGTCGCCGTCAACGTCGTGGCGTCCCACTCCAGTTTTTTGCCGGTTCGGTAGGCTACATTGCCCAGTAAAACGGTCTCCGTGAGTGCACCAGAGTAGTCGAAGTTGCAGGTCGTTGGTGAACCGTCTTTACAAGCCTTAATCCATTCAGCATGGTGCCCAATCGATTTAGGAATCGTCTGTTTTGGCGGAGTAAAGCCTTTGAATTCCGATTCTGGGAAGAGCTTGTAGCGACCGTAGTCTGCAAACATCTTGCCTTCGGAGCCAATGAACATGACTCCCGCACCCGGAACCTGTTCGCCGTCAACCTTCGCTGGAATCTTGTTGCCGTCGTACCAGTGAAGTTTCAGCGGAGCCATTTTGCCGCGAGCCGGGAAGTCGTAGGTCAGCTTCAGTCCCATGGGGCATGTTTGTGGACTGACCTCTGGGCCGTCTGCTTCGCATGTTGTTGGGTGTCGCAAATTCAACGCCCAGAACGGCAGGTCCATGTAGTGACAAGCCATATCGGCCAGGGTGCCACCGCCGAAGTCCCACCAGCGTCGCCATTGGGCGGGATGATAAGCTCCACGAGCGTACGGACGTTCAGGAGCAGGGCCCAGCCATAAATCCCAATTGAGTTGAGCCGGAGGATCCGCGATCTTTGGCGACTTGTCCTGTGGTCGACCGCCCCAACCTTTACCGACCCAAACATGAACCTCGGTCACATCACCAAGCGTTCCCGCCTGTATGATTTCGACGACGCGACGATAGTTGTCGCCCGCGTGAATTTGCGTACCCATCTGGGTAACGACTTTCTTCGCCGCCGCAGCCTCAGCAATGATCCGAGCTTCTTCGACGGTGTGGGTGAGTGGTTTTTCGCAATAGCAGTGCAGTCCCGCGTTGATGGCACGAATGGTGGCCGGAGCATGGTGGTGATCCGATGCGCCGATCACCACGCCATCCAATCGGGAAGCCTCTGCCGCAATCATCTCTCGATAATCTGAGTACAGCTTCGCGCCGGGAAAACTCTTGCCTGCGCGTTCCAGGTAAACTTGATCAACGTCGCACAGGGCAACAATGCTCTCGCCTTTGACACCGTCGATGTCGGCGGCCGCGCGATTGGCGGTCCCGATACAGGCAAGGTTCAATTGCTCATTGGCAGCCTTGGATTGGGCTGGCGCTGAACTACTCCAGAATCCAGTCGCTGCGGTGACTGCACCTGCGGTCTTGATGAAGCTACGACGGTTGGGTTGTTGTTGGTGTAGGTTCATTTCAGTTAAAGTCGAGCGCGACTCCTCACGGGGATAGACTCAGAAAGGCGGGATTAAAGAGAAGAGGCCAAGTCCGACACTTCGAGATGCACTCGGCTTCGCTCGCGTTGGATATCGTCAAAGCCCGCTCTCTTTGTCTCGCAATATAACCAATTTTTCTGCCATTCGCAGCAAGATCCAAGATGCAAAAAATCGTTGGCAAGATGACGTTTAGATTCCAAGATGTGTTCCGTGCTTGCATGGTCATTGCCGCTATTTTGGTGTGTCATGTTGCCGAGGCTGACTCCACACGCCCCAACATTCTGTGGATATCTTGCGAGGATATTAGCCCCCATATCGGTTGCTTTGGCGACGAAAACGCGATCACGCCAAACATTGATCGACTGGCGAGCGAAGGTGTGCGGTACACCAACACCTTTACGACCGCTGGGGTTTGTGCACCGTGTCGGTCTGCGATCATCACCGGCGTTTATCAGTCGACGTTGGGTACGCACCACATGCGTTGCACCGCAAAACTGCCGGACAACATAAGGCCGTTTCCGGCCTACCTTCGGGAAGCTGGATACTACTGCTGCAACAACTCGAAACAAGACTACCAATTCAAGACGCCGCGCGATGTCTGGGACGATTCCAGCAAGAAGGCGCATTGGAAGAATCGTAAAGACACATCTCAACCGTTCTTTGCCGTATTCAATTTTGGCGGTTGCCACGAAAGTGGAATCGCGAGCGAGAACAAGTACAAGACTGTGACAGCGAACCTGACTGCGGAGCAGCGTCAGGATCCGAATCAACTTACACTTCCGCCGTACTATCCGGACACACCGCGAGTGCGCGAAGACTGGAAACGCAACTACGAGTTGATCACAGCCATGGATGCTTGGGCCGGCGAGTTGACTCAAGAACTCAAGGATGCGGGCCTGTATGACAACACGATCATCTTCTTTTGGTCGGATCACGGCGTTGGTCTACCGCGTGCAAAACGTTGGCTCTACGACTCTGGAACGCACATCCCACTGGTTGTGCGAACCCCCACCGCGTTGCGTGTTGGACAACAGAGCACTCCGAATCAAGTCAATGACGAGTTGATTAGCTCACTAGACTTTGCACCGACGGTCTTAAATCTTGCTGGAATGCAAATCCCACCACATATGCAAGGCCGCGCATTCTTGGGCGAATCACTCACGCCTGCGAGAGAATACGTCTTTGGGGCGCGTGATCGCATGGACGAACGCTATGACATTATCCGGTCAGTTCGTGGCAAGCGATTTCGCTACATTCGAAACTACGAACCGTTCAAGGCGTACTA
>CAYQMZ010001015.1:0-2639 GCA_964418725.1 uncultured Pirellulaceae bacterium | reverse complement strand
CCGGTTTTGCTGTTGGGTGCACAAGTCTCTTTTGAGTTGGGAACTCGTCGAACCGGCGGAAACAACAACAAAGACTACGACATTGTTGGTCGTGGCAGTGATGGAGCGGAATCGTTTCGCATCCGCGTTGGTACGAACAACAATGGTGGAGAGCGTTTGGGTTACGTTGCCAACGATGGTGCCGATGTTGTCTTCGATCTGCCAACGACTGCCGGAGACGACGGAGCGGCAGACTTAAACAACACAGGTTTCAATCGGAATCTTGAGGGACCGTATCCAGACGTGCTGGGCGGCATCAACGCCGGCTCGGAACTCCCTTTCATCACAGTCTCTCTTGGACAAACTGGTTACGTCATTGACCTGGCTCACGACGAGTTAAACACGACGCAAGAAGCCAACGCTTACACTTCCGATGTACTGCCCTACAACGGTGCAGCAGCGGATTTGGCAGTGGTGGAGTTCGAGTACGCAGGTGCTTCCGGTACCGGCCGCAACTCGGGCTGGTTCCTTGATAACGTCACGGTCACAGGGTTCGAAGAAATTCTTCAGGGTGACTTCAACTTTGACGGCCAAATTGACTTCGGTGACTTCCTAATCTTGTCTGCGAACTTTGGCACAGCGACCAGCGAAGGCGACTACGACTTCAACGGAACCGTTGACTTGGCGGACTTTGCTTTGCTCAAAGCGGCATTCAACGCCGGAGCGGGCGAGCCTTCTGTTGCCGCCGTACCAGAACCAGCCAGCATGTCGCTCCTTGCCTTGGCAATGCTTGCTGGCCTTTCATTTCGCAAACAGCGCTAACCTACCGGAGAGAATGAACCATGAAGAATAGACTCTTTCTTACTCTGGCGATGCTGTGTCTGCTTGCGGGAACAGCCTTTGGCCAGAGGCAAACTGTATTTCAAACGAGTTTCGAATACGGCGACTTCGCAAATGAGCCACCCGTATTTGAACCAGCAGACCTGAACGGTGCCGACGATCAAGTGGGCACTTGGTCGGGTGGCGAGATCCCTGACGCTAACGGTGGTGACATCAACATCCCAGCGGAAGCAACGGTAGGGTTCGTCAACAACCCCTATGACGGTGGCCGTGCACTGCTCGTCGACCGTCCTGGTCCAGACCTAGACGGTGAGAACTTTGTCGGTACTTTCGACGCGGAACTATCTGAGTCAATCGAACTGCTCGGTGCTCAGGTCGGATTCGAGATCGGAACTCGACGAACTGGCGGAAACAATGCCAAGGACTGGGACATTGTTGGTCTTGGTAGTGATGGCAGCGAGTCCTTTCGTGTTCGCGTCGGCACCAACAACAATGGAGGCGAGCGACTGGGTTATGTGACGAACGACGGCGCCGATGTCGTGTTCGATCTGCCTACTGTGGTTGGTGAAGACCGCCCGGCGGACCTAAACAACACTGGCTACAACCGAAACCTGGAAGGACCGTTTGCCGACATTCTCGGTGGCCCAGGCGCAAATGCTGAGTTTCCGTTTGTACAGTTGACGCTCGGTGCGGATGGATTCACCATCGCGCTTGAGCACGACGAGCTGAACACCAGTGGTGAAGCGAACTCGTACAAGAGTGCCGTGCTGCCATACAACGGCGACGCGGCGGATCTTGCCACGATTCAGTTCACCTACTCTGCACACAGCAGTACGAACAACAACTCTGGATGGTTTCTTGACAACTTCAGTGTTACTGGATTCGACGAGATCCTACAGGGTGACTTTGACGGCAACGGCTCGATCGACTTCGAGGACTTCTTGATCCTGGCGAACAACTTTGGATCGCAGTCTTCCGACGGTGACTTCGACTTCAGCGGAGTCGTTGACCTAGCAGACTGGGTTGGTTTCAAGGCGGCTTTCAATTCCGCCAATGGCGCTGCTGGCGAAGCGGCTGCTGTTCCTGAGCCTGCGAGTTCCGTACTGCTGGTTATCGGAGGTCTGGTCGGCCTGCTATCACGCAAGAGACGCCGCTAGACCGTTACCAAGCCTACCTAAGATTCTCAAAAGGCCGTCGCATTGCGTCGGCCTTTTTTCATGCGCCCAGTTCTACCTTTTCCGTAAATCCAAGATCTTTGTATGCTCGGATTATGGATACTCCGGCAACGAATCTTCGAATTACGACGAATGTGGTCGCCCCGATCGCACGACGGATTTTCCCCGGATGCGTCGAAGTTGAGCGTGGAACGATTTCAGCAATCCGCCCCGTTGAGCATGCCAACGGCTTCCTCTGTCCCGGGTTCGTCGATGCCCATATCCATATCGAAAGTTCGATGCTCTTACCCAGCGAGTTTGCGAAAGTCGCCGTAAGGCATGGAACCGTCGCCACTGTTTCCGACCCGCACGAAATTGCCAACGTTTGCGGAGTCGAAGGCATTGAATTGATGCTTCAAAGTGCCAGTAAGACTCCGTTCAAGTTCCATTTTGGCGCACCCTCGTGCGTGCCGGCCACGAGATTCGAAACGAACGGAGCAACCATTGATGCATCGACGGTCGCCAAATTGTTGGATAGGCCATCGATCAATCACCTCAGTGAAGTCATGAACTTCCCCGGCGTTATCGCACGCGATCCCGAAGTCATGCAGAAGATTGCTGAAGCGAAGGCGCGAGGCCTCCCAATCGACGGCCATGCTCCTGGAG
>CAYQMZ010001014.1:0-2640 GCA_964418725.1 uncultured Pirellulaceae bacterium | reverse complement strand
GCGAAGAATGGCATCAGCGATACGATGCGGTGCTTCGAGACTGGTAATCCGACCAATCGGCTCAAAAAGGCCTTCTTCATTTGAACCCGGATCGACGACCGGCATGTCACCAAAGTCCACTTCGGCAACCGGAATGTCGATCCGCTTTTCGTCAACAGCATCCTGCAATGCCTCTTCCTGACGATTCGCCATGCTTTGCACAGAGTCCATTAACACACAGCGCACCGGAGTGTCGTATCCCGGTACGTTCCTCCATTCCATCGCATACACAGCTCCCGCGTAGGTGGGCGGAAAGACTTTGTCGCCTTCGCCGCCCGCCGGCTGCAGCTTCGTCCGCATACGCAATGCCGCGCCTTTTTCGCCCGCATTCTTGAGAGTTGGGTAATCGAGTGACATTGTGATTCCTTTTTAGACTGAACTAAAACAGTTTGTAGTCGTGTGCATTCCCGGCCTTTCAGGCAATCGAGATTGGTGCAAAAGAACGACAGGGGGTGAATGGGAGGAGTCATTGCAAGGCGGGCTAAATTCAACTCAAGGAGTTTCGGCCGACGATTGCGATTCTCGACTCAGCAGTTTCGATTTTCGCAATTGCATCAGCGTCCAAAGAACTTCCTTTTCGTCGTCCGATCCGCAAACGCTCGCCGCCGTCGAAAGGAATTCAGCTCGTAATTCTGGATCACACGCAACGCGATCTACCGAAACGTTGTGCTCGCGATGAAACATCCGCCAGCAGTCGGTCAATGCTTGTTTGTCAATCATGGTTAAAAGTCCTCAAACGTATTTGCATTTGCAGCGGGTAAACTAGGCGATTGCAAGGCCCCGCATCGTCGGGTTGTCTTTGAGCATCCGGCGTGCTCGGTGCAGACGCGATTTGATTGCGTTCGGCGAACGGTCTTGCTGACTTGCGATTTCGGAAACCTGCTGGCCAGCGAAATAGTGAGCGGCAAGCGTTGAGCAATACGGCTCGGGTAGCGAATCGATGTATTTCCGAACTTGCTCGAATCGCTCGTGTTCGCAAATGGCTGCGAGCGGCAACTTTTCGTCAACCTCTTCTTTGTTCGCGTCTCCATAACTGTTGATGTGTGATTCATATTTGGTACGTCGTCGGCGCATATCGATGCAAATATTCTTCGCGACTTGACGAATGAAACCGTGCTGCGGAACCGACCAATCTCGATTTGATCGCTTGCACCGAAGCCACAACTCCTGAAAGACGTCTTCGCCGTTCGGCATACGAATGATCGGTGGCCGGCATTCCTGTAATTGCGAGTTCATGCTTTGGTCCTGTGTTTCGTTCATCGGGCTGTCTCCTTCTGAAAGGTAAACGCACGCCAAAGCTCAAGGGTTTCAAAAACACCTTACGAACAGCACATAGTGCTTATCAATTTTATACCAATGCACTATCATTAGGCCGACTCGCGAAATGCGCCAGGCCCTGACGTCGAAAAACGTCGGCTTCATTGAAGTCGAACTGCCCAAAGTGCCTAGAACGCGTGAGTACAACCTTCCGCGACAGAACTGTCGCGGCCTCATTCGCCCTGCGCTTCGGCGCAGGGCGTTTTCGCGCTGGCTTATGGACAAAACGACGTTAACATATATGTGAACACATGCCGATCTATTTCTTTCATTGGACGGACGAAATCGTCGAGCACTTGGCGGACAACGGTGTTTCGCATGAAGACTTTGAGGCGATTGTGCAGGATGACTTGAGCGAGGAAACAACGAGCCGAAGTACCGGTCGTCCAGCTCGAATTGGAATCGCCGAGGATGGACGCGTCTTGTTCTGCGTTTTCGAATGGACCGATGACGACGAGACGGAGATTGAACCCAAAACGGCTTACGAAATCGACGGAGAGATCTAAGCCGCAAATTTTCGCGACTGATCAGTCGCGGCCTCATTGAAGCAACCAGCATGCTTAAGCCAGACGACAAACAGCGAAAGCAATATCCCAAGATGGATGTCAAGCAGCGAGAAGCGTACGCCCAAGCTGTCGCCGAAGAGCAGGCGGTTCGCGATGAGAATGTGCGTGCTGCACGCCCTGCGGCGGCGAAGCTTCGTAAAGAGCGGCAGCTCATCGCCCAATTGGTGGCGAAGCTGAAGGACGCTCGGATAGCGGCCGGGATTTCGCTCGCTGAGATGGAAGAGCGAACTGGGATTCGCAAATCAGCTCTCTCACGGCTGGAGAATGCAAAAGCGCCTAATCCGACACTGGCTACGTTGAATCGGTACGCAGCCGCGATCGGGCATAGGTTCGTCTGGGAACTTGAAGCGGACGAGTGATTGATTCGAGCCCCGCTCCTCCACCGCCTGCGATCGGAACCGGAATCTGGCTTTCGACGCCGATCAACAAACTCAGCATTGAGGCAAAACGAAAACGGCTCGGTAGTTCTACTATTAATATCCATCTGTATCCTGTCGCTGGCTCTTCCAGTCGGCTCATCAATTGAACCGACCAGCCTGACACGTTTGGTCAACGCCATTGAGAATCTTCTGCGATCCCACGAAGGCCCACAATCACCGCCCACCCGTAGCGGGGCATTGCTGTTGTGCTACGTCGAAAACGCCAGGGCCTGACCCGAAAGACTCCATCGCGACGGCCCAGAGCCTCTACACGTACAACACCATTCGCGAAAAATGTG
>CAYQMZ010001013.1:0-2642 GCA_964418725.1 uncultured Pirellulaceae bacterium | reverse complement strand
GCGACGCCGCGTGAAGGCATCCTTCGCGCGGCGTTCGTCGTTTTGGTCTTCCGTCGTCACTTGCTGCCGGCACACTAAAAGTCGGCAGCAAGTCAATATCGGTCGACTTTCGATTGATTGGGGTCCGTGGGGCGGCTACGCGAAAAAACTGAGTTGGTTCACATTGACTTCCCCTCTAATCGGCTACTACCATCCCACGACCTTCTAGCTGCAGTTGGCAGCAAACAATAACTCCAGGGAAGGGGTACGTAGGTTATGAAGGATGATCGACTTCGCGCATGGTGGCCATGCCTGCTTTTGTTTGTGGCTAGCGCTGGCTGCACGTCTTTGATCCGTAACTCCGATGAGCCCAAGGGGCCGGCTGCGGAAATCCAAATGCCGGAAACCGTCGGTGCAGCAACAAGGCAGCAAGGGCTGGCTCCTGTAGCTGTCGAGAGTGTGGCACTTGTGACTGGTTTACCAGGAACCGGATCAGACCCGCCGCCTTCGATTCATCGGCAGACCCTGCTGGAAGATATGCAGAAGCGGGATGTTGATAACCCGAATAGTATTCTCGCGGACTCTAGCACTGCGATGGTGATCGTGCGTGCCGTTCTACCTGCGGGAGTCCAAAAAGGCGATCCGCTCGATATTGAGGTCCGCACACCTAGCCGCTCGAAGACTGAAAGCTTGGCTGGCGGTTGGTTGATGGAGACTCGTTTACGCGAAGTGGCGATTCTCGACCAGGAGTTGCGGTCCGGCCATGTTCGTGCGATGGCCCAGGGACCAATTCTGCTGGACGCCTACATGCAAGATGGCGGCGACGAGGTGGCTTTGGTTCGCGGACGAATTCTCGGCGGTGGCGTCGCAACGATGTCTCGACCAATGGGCCTTTCGCTGAAAACTGAGCATCACAGCGTAACGATGAGCAAACTTGTTGGTAATGCCATCAATCGTCGCTTTGCCACGTATCGCTTCGGCAAGCGGCAGGGGGCTGCGACGCCTAAGACCGACAAGTTCATCGAACTAACGGTACACCCTCGATATCGTGACAACTTGATCCGATATCTGCGAGTGATCGAGCAGATTAAGCTACGAGACAATCCACAACAGCAACTTGCGCGACTGTCGACGCTTGAAGGCGAGTTGCTTGTGCCTGCTACATCGGCGCTGGCGGCTTTGAAGATGGAAGCCGTTGGCGACGAGGCTGTGGGCTCTTTGACGAAGGGGCTGGAGTCTCCTTCCGGCGAGGTTCGTTTCTATGCAGCAGAGGCCTTGGCCTACTTGGATCAGTCGGTCGCCGCAAAACATCTTCAGGAAGCAGCGTCGGAGCCGGCATTCCGTTCGCGAGCTTTGTTGGCACTCGGAGCCATGAGTGCCGTGGAAGCCCACGACTCGTTACTCTCTTTGCTGCACGTACCAAGTACAGAAACCCGTTACGGGGCTTTCCGTGCACTGCAAAATATGAACCCACGTGATCCGCTGTTGGGGCAGCAAACGTTGGGTGGTGTTTTCTTGCACGAAGTTGAATCGAAGGCCGAGCCGCTAATTCATGTCACGCGTACGCGGCGACCTGAGATCGTTGTGTTCGGTCAGGCTCAGCCGTTGCAGACGCCGATGATGGTGATGGTCGACAAGACTTTGCTTGTGAAGAGCGAAGGAAAAGATCGGATGCGGGTAACACGCTACAAGGCGGGAAGCGATGATAAGGCGGTAACCTCTCGGGCAACCGTCAACGACTTGGTTCGATCTCTGGTCCAAGTGGAAGCCACTTATCCTGAGATTGTGCAGGTCTTGCACGAAGCGAAGAAGAAGGACAACCTGCGTTCGCGTCTGGCGTTCGACGCCACTCCAAAGACGGGGCGAACTTTCAATCGATAAGGCAACTCCCGTCGCGAGTTTCAGGCCTGCCACAGCTAGGCGGGCCTAGTGCAACTACTGGAGGCTGATGTTTGCTCCTGAATCTGGATCAGGTTCTGGAGCGGACATTGGAGCTAATTGGGCGTCCAGTCCAGGGAGTGTCTCGTCGTTGTCGTCAACGGCATTGCCGCCATAGATCCTTGCCGGACCAAACGGGATGCAATCCATTCTTCGGATGCAATGGGAATATCGGACGCGGCAAGGTAGTCGACCGTAAGCGGGGCCGCTGTTGTCCGGCGGCATCATCCGAACGTCGGCTTGGTGCGACTCGTTGTACAGCTCAGGCCAGAAATTCGTCTGGTCAACTTGCAGGAGTTCCAAATCTAGGAACAAATCGATACGGTCCAGTATGTAATCGATGTGGGCTCGCGCGACGCTGTTCAATGATGCGGTGTAAGCCTGTTGGGCTTCCAGCACGTCTCGGGCTCGGACGTTGCCCTGTTGCAGTTGGAATTGTAGTCGTGTACCGAAGCGACGGTCGCTCGCGAGAGCAGCACTGGCAACCGCAATTGCGTACTGCTCCTGATCCAACTGTAGATTTCGCAGATCGTTGCGGATGCTGAATTTGATCTCGTCCTCCAGTTGCATCAAGTTGCGTAGCGCAACGTTGTAGTTGATCAATGCAACTCGATAGTCGTTGCGTTGTGCCCGACGGTTGAGAGGCAGGTCGAAGGTCAGGCCGACGTTGGTTTGGCTTTCGTCGAATCGAAAATCGAACGGGTTGTCGTTCGTTGGATCTGTAC
>CAYQMZ010001012.1:1127-2643 GCA_964418725.1 uncultured Pirellulaceae bacterium | reverse complement strand
GCCTACTTCGTCGACAACTTTGCGGCGAAGGATCGATGGCGGATTCTGGCACAGTACCTGGGCGAAGTGTCTTACTTCGACATTGAAACTGCCGGTCTCGAATACGACGATCCGATTACGGTGATCGCTTGCTGGCACAAAGGCAAGGTGCATGTATTCGTAGAGAATGAGAATCTCGACGAGTTCCTTGACCTCCTCGATGACGTCACACTTCTGTCATCATTCAATGGCAGTTCCTTTGACGTGCCTCGAGTGCTTGATACTTTCCACATCCCACAGCTCCCTTGTCCACACCTGGACCTCCGCTGGTTGTGTTATCACCAACAACTTCGCGGTGGGCTCAAAGATATCGCGATTCGACTGAACATTCACCGACCGGGCGACCTGCGATTCGCAAACGGAGAAATGGCAATCCGCCTCTGGGCTCGTTGGAATCACTTCCAAGACCAACAAGCCCGCGCGGACTTGATTCGCTACTGCGCGTCGGATGTCGTGTTGCTGGTGATTCTTGCCAAGCGCTTGGTCAGCGACAGGATTGGACAGCAAACGTCGCATGCAACTACAAGTGACGATGCAATCTGGGCCAGTCTGCCGGGCGGCGTCAAGTTTGATGAAGCTCCACAACCAACGCAGGAGCAACCGAAAAAAACACAGGGCTTCGGCAAAGCCAGTCCTCAACGACTTCGCGGACTGCGACGTCGCGTTGGCTAGAGCGTTGCCACTGAGTGGATGATTCGTCTCTCGTTGCGGCCTGCGTTGCTCAGACCACATTACGCTTGGCAAGAGGCTTGCACCCCAGTTCGCCCAGTCTCGCTGCCATATTGAACCTGTAGGTGCATTCTTACCAATCCAGTTGACATTGGTATACATCTCCGCACACTGAACGGAATGGAAGCCAGGCTCACACGTTTCGTTCGCGTATTCGCACACTTTGTCGCAGTCTGGGCGATCAACATAGCATCGGCGCAGTCGCAGCTAGTGCTGTCCGACTTCACCGATAGTGGTTTTGACTGGAAATGCTGTGGCTTCGAACAAGAACCTGGGCCTCAGTTCGTGACAGTCACCGGAGAGCAAGGCTGGGGCATTGCCGACGTGCGGACCGGCGGCATTGATTTGTCCGCGCTCACTGACGACCGTTTTCAAATCCGCGTTCGGACGAACCCAACAAACACGGCCAAGCAACTGTCCCTCGGCCTTGTCGACAATCACGGCAACGAGGCCAAATGGTGGTTCGACGTAGATTCTCAAGTCACGCCGGGCAGCTGGTCCACACTCACCTCGACAGAGACGATCGGCCAACCCAACCACGGCACCGGCGACTGGCGGAACATCGACTTAGCCAACATCACCAGCGCTCGTCTGCTAGGTCACTGGCAACACCCCGGGCCCTTCGACATGTCCATTGATCAAATCTCAATCTCGCGCACAGAAGCCTACGCTGGCTTTTCAACAGACGCCGTTTGGCGACAACAAGCCAATCAGCGCATCGATGAAGTCGTCAAAGCCAATGATGTCG
>CAYQMZ010001012.1:0-1117 GCA_964418725.1 uncultured Pirellulaceae bacterium | reverse complement strand
TCAACGTCACGGATCGATTGGGCAATCCCCTTCCAGATGCCGTCGTCCATGTCGAGATGCAACAGCACGAGTTTGGATTCGGATCGGCAGTTCAAGCTCATCGCCTCAGGGCTCGCAACCCGGGCAGCAACGCGAACTACCGGGACACGGTCGAGCAGTTTTTTAATATGGCCACGATCGAGAACAATTTGAAATGGCCCGCTTGGGAGGGAGAGTGGGGATCGAGCTACACGCAGGCGGGTGCCAGCCGAGCGATCGATTGGCTAAACGAACGCGACATTGCCATTCGTGGGCACGCTCTCGTTTGGCCTGGCTTGCGAAACCTTTCGAGCGAGGCAAAAGCGATCCTCAATCACCTGCCGCTGTCGGCAAGCGAGCAAACTGAACTGCGTCGCGAGATTGAAAGCCATATCGAAGAACTGGCCAGTGAGTTCGCTGGACAAATTGAAGCCTGGGATGTTGTCAACGAGCCCAGGACGAATCACGACGTGATGGACGCGCTGGATATCGGCGATGCGGCTATGACCGAATGGTTTCAGTCTGCAGCAAAAGCCGCCCCGAATGCCCGACTGTTCCTAAACGACTACGGGATCCTGACTTCGACAGGGAACACGAACTCGCCCAATCAACATCAATACTTCGAGACCCTGCAAACGCTGATCGACCAGGGTGCTCCGATCGACGGCATTGGCCTTCAATCCCATTTTACGGAGACCACACTGACGGGGCCGGAACCCGTTTGGGAAATCCTCGATCGATTCGCAGAGCTCGGTCTGGATATCCAAATAACCGAATTCGACTTCGACACAACAGACGAAGAGCTGCAAGCTCAGTTCACTGGCGACTTCATGACGGCTGCATTCGCGCACCCAGCCGTCGATGCGTTTGTGTTTTGGGGTTTTCACGAAGGTGCACATTGGCGACCGAATGCGGCAATGTTTCGGTCGGACTGGTCACTCAAGCCCAATGGGAAAACCTACGAACGGCTAGTGTTCGACGAGTGGTGGACGAACGCCAAGTTAGCCACGAACAATGATGGCACCGCCACGACGCGAGGCTTTAAGGGGGAATATCTGGTCTCTGCCGAAGTAGACGGAAACCAGGCGCAGGCCTTGAC
>CAYQMZ010001011.1:0-2644 GCA_964418725.1 uncultured Pirellulaceae bacterium | reverse complement strand
CCCAGTCGACCACGAAGGCACGTTTCCGTTGCCGGAAGCCCAGTTGGACCGCTTTCTGATGCGGTTTAGTTTGGGGTACCCAACGCTGGAGGAAGAGCTGCAGATGCTGGACAAATTGCAGCTCGCTCATCCCGTCGATTCTATCGAGCCAGTGATCTCTGCCGAAGATATGGTGGCAGCACAGCAGGCGGTGCGCAAGGTGCACGTCGATCCCAAAATACGAAACTACATCGCTCAAATCGTACACGGAACTCGCGATCACGAGGACTTACGATTGGGAGCCAGCCCTCGTGCATCGATCGCTCTGTTCCG
The DNA here is from genome assembly GCA_964418725.1 of uncultured Pirellulaceae bacterium. GTDB lineage: Bacteria > Planctomycetota > Planctomycetia > Pirellulales > Pirellulaceae > CAYNJG01. The sequence goes on along the minus strand of CAYQMZ010001011.1, from coordinate 2,332 downwards.
TGCGTCGCAGGCACTAGCTGCGGTTCGCGGACGAAATTACGTTCAGCCTGATGACGTCAAACGCATTGCCAGTCCTGTTTTGACGCATCGCGTAATCTTGCAGCCAGAAAGTCGACTTCGCAAAGTCACGGCGCACGAAGTGGTAGCCGATGTCGTCGCTGATGTGGCCGTCCCCATGATTGCTGAGCAGGCGGCCCGATGAGTTGGCTTGGTGCAGCGATCGTCATTCTGATCGTGGCGCTCAGTTTCCAAATGGGGATGCTGGCGTATGCGATGTACGCACTGGTTGGTGTGATTCTTGTCAGCCGCTTGATGACCCAGCGGTGGAGCGAATCACTGTCGGCGGAGCGTGAGTTGAGCAAGTCCGAAGCGGATACAGGGGACGTCGTTGGGGTAATCGCGAAAGTTAGTAACGAAGGTGGGCTGCCGATCGCTTGGGCGCTATTGGAAGATCTGCTGCCTTTGAACGCACTGGTGCACAATCCTCCAAATCTAGGACTAAGTGGCCGCCGCGTCATGCTGACAAGTGTGGGCGGAGGAAAAACGAAGAGCATTCTTTATCAGATGAAATGCAATCGACGCGGGTACTACCAGGTCGGGCCGTTGATTATGGAAACCGGCGATCTGTTTGGGCTGCATCGTCGCTATCGAGTTCTCACAAAGCCGACGTTCTTGACGGTCTATCCTAAGGTCACGCCGCTGGACGGCTATGACATTTCGTCACGTCGTCCGCTCGGCGAAGTTCGCATGACCCACCGCCTATATGAGGATCCGACGCGTAACGCCGGTGTCCGCGAGTATGAGCCCGGTGATCCGCTGAACCGAGTGCATTGGGGAGCAACGGCACGAACCGGCAAGCTGCACAGCAAAATATACGAGCCATCGACCGTTGCCGGCGCCACAATACTGCTGGACTTTCATCGCGATTCCTACCCAAAGAAGCATGAGCCCGTTCGCAGCGAAATTGCAATTTCCGCCGTCGCGTCACTGTGCCACTACCTGTACGACATGGGCCAACAGGTCGGGATGGTGACCAATGGCCGTGACGCTGCAGATCGTGTGCGACAGGAGGGGTGGGACTATGATTTGCGATCACGACGTGCTGCTCGGAAGAGTGCATCGATGAAGTTAGAGAGTGACCGACTGCGGCCGCAAGTGTTTGTGCCAGAGCGTGGGCCGGAGCAACTGCGTCGCCTGCAAACGGCGCTGGCCCGAGTGGAGCTGACCGACGGCATCCAGTTCGACCAACTTGTCCTCGAGACTGCGTGTCGACTCCCCAAGGATGCGACGATAATTGCGGTTTTGCAACGCGTGGAAGAACGCTTCGCAGTGTCCTTGGGGAACCTGCGTCGTCAGGGCTACGCCGTGACGGCGATCGTGAACACGTACGACTCCTATGATTTTTCTCAGATGGCAAAACCGCTGCTGGCAGAGGGGATCCCCACGCATCACCTGGCAGATGAAGCGATGATCGCTCAAATCGCGAAGGCTCAGTTCTTTGGTGTCGGCGTGAACTGAATTGCGGCTTAGGTGGCTGCTTTCGCTTGAAACAACTGCAATTGCCAATTGCCGAAGTTAACTGTGAACGGGGGAGGGCGGAAGAATGAGGACTTCGGGCTCTGCCGCTATTCAGCACTACCACCACGGAAAAGCGCGGATCGATCAAAAATGGCGTGCCACTCGTAAGGGAACGGGTAGCTCTGCGTCTAATGACCGTACGCCATCGTGTAGCGTGTCATTTGTCAGTTTTTCTACCGCGGCGAATTTGATCTGCCGATAGTAAACTTGACAATCGCAACCATGGCTGTTACATATTGGTTATGTCACGCAGTACACGTTTCCCCGCAGCAATTCACATTCTTACGCTTCTGGCGATTAAGAAGGGGGAGTGCTGCAGTTCGGAGTGGGTTGCACAGAGCGTAGGAACGAACGCGGTAGTGGTCCGACGCATCGTTGGATTGCTGCAAGAGGCGGGTTTTGTAACTTCGCGGGCAGGCAGTCAAGGTGGTGCCATGCTGGCGATTGAACCGGACAAGGTGACGCTGAAAGACATCTATGATGCTGTGGAAGACGAAAGTGTCTTCTGCATGCACGATCCACATCCGAAATGTCCTGTTGCGTGCAGCGTAAAGCAACAAGTGGCGGACTTGGTGTGCGGTGCCGAGGACAAGATGAAGGCTGAGTTAGCGAAGACTAAGTTGTCGAGCATAACGAAGCCGGCCATCGAGCAGCTGAAACAGATGTAAGGCGAGTTTTTTTTAGAATCAACTGTAACTGAAACTGATTCAGTTTCGTATTGGGTTTCACATAGGAGCAAGCAATGGAGCTAAAG
>CAYQMZ010001010.1:0-2644 GCA_964418725.1 uncultured Pirellulaceae bacterium | reverse complement strand
CCGCCGATTACTCTGAATGAGAAGGCCGACGGCTATCGTGGCATCTGGTACATGAACCAGCCGTCCGGTGACGAGTACGTCTACAAGTACAGCGGCGGATTGGGAACGTACTGCGCGAAACATAAACCGTTTGCGATCTACAGCAAGCAGGCTGACAAAACGTTCTTTTGCTTCGGTGGCTCCACGGCCGCGAATAGTCGCAAGCTGCTGCACATGGTTTCGTACTTTGACCATAAGACGAAACAAGTTCCAAAGCCGACGCTGTTACTGGATAAGAGAACAACGGACGCCCACGACAATCCGGTGATTTCGATTGATCACGCGGGGCATATTTGGATCTTTTCTACATCTCACGGTCGCGCTCGGCCGTCGTACCTTCACCGCAGCAAACGACCGCTGGACATCGATGAGTTCGAACTAGTACCTGCGACGCGCGACGCAGACGATGGCCGCAAGCTGATCACGAATTTCTCTTACATGCAGGTATGGCCGTCATCTAGGGGCTTTGACGCATTCTTTACTCGGTACAACTACCCGGCCGCTCGAACGCTTTGTTATATGCATAGCGAAGATGGAAAGCAGTGGAGCGAGTGGCAGCGACTGGCCGCGATTGATGAAGGTCACTACCAGGTTAGCGGTAGCGGTCACGCGAAAATCGGTTCGATGTTCAACTTCCATCCCCAAGGGAAAGGATTGAATTGGCGAACCAATCTGTATTACATCGAGAGTCCAAACCACGGGAAGACGTGGCGAACAGTCGATCGCCAAACGTTAGAGTTGCCGATCACCGACGTGCAGAACGAGGCACTGGTTGTCGACTACGCACGGCAGGGGCTGAACGTCTATCTAAAGGATCTTCGCTTTGATTCGGAAGATCGTCCCATATTGTTGTTCATCACAAGCAAAGGATACCAGTCGGGGCCGGCCAACGATCCGCGGACGTGGCGACTCGCCCGGTGGACGGGGCAAGCATGGAAGTTGTCGACCGTCACGACGTCCGACAACAACTATGACATGGGCGAGTTATGGTTGCTGGGGCCCAATGACTGGCGCGTGATCGGTCCAACGGAAGCTGGGCCGCAGCCCTATAACCCCGGCGGCGAAGTGGCGATGTGGCAAAGTGTGGATCGGGGAGTTACCTGGCACAAAATGCGACAACTCACGAAGGCCAGTGACAGAAACCACACCTACGTTCGGAGATCGCTCAACTCGCACCCTGAGTTTGTCGCCATTTGGGCAGACGGTCACGGTCGAAAGCCATCTATATCTCGTCTGTACTTTTCGAATCTGGCAGGCGATGTCTATCAACTGCCCGAGAAGATGACCACAGATTTCGCGCAGCCGCTGCGCGTGAACTAGCTGCTATTGCTCTAAGTTTTGTGGCGCTGCCTGGGATCCGCTATAACGTGAAACCACGGTTGGCTAGAGACGCCCTCATTTCCTGTTTGATTGATATCCTTCGGGATTTGCCCGGTGCTCTTTTCACCAGAACCGTCAGGCAAAACGGAGTACGTTCGATGACTGAAAAGAAATCGCGTTTCGGGTTCACACTCGTCGAACTGCTGGTGGTTATCGCCATCATCGCCATGCTGGTCACGTTGCTGCTGCCGGCTGTCCAAGCCGCACGCGAGGCGGCAAGACGGACCCAATGCTCTAACAATCTGAGACAAATTGGTTTGGGGCTGCACAACTACCACTCAGCAATCGGCAAGTTGCCCTATGCCACAAAAGGCTGCTGCGGTGCACCGGCAACGAACGGAAACGTTTGGACAACTTCGATCTTTCCTTTTGTAGAAGAACAATCCTTGTATGACCAATTCGACTGGTCGTTGAACCTTCGTGACCCGGTGCACGCTAGTCTTGTGGCACAGCCGGTTTCGCTGTTCATTTGCCCAAGTGGTCCTCGCGCGTCCAACCCAGTGTTTGGTGATCGGTTCGCAGCCCACAATGCAAATCCAGCAGCGGGATTGTGGTACACAGCTTCAATGGGGCCAACGATGCCGGATCGTTGCACGTTGTGTCCGTCCAATCTGCAAACTCCCTCCAAAGACAATTGGTGTTGTCAGGGGAACAACTTTGGGACCAATGCCGGTAACGACTATCCTGAAGGCAACAGCGTAGGAATGTTCGGGCGGCATCAATTGCCAGAGGTTTCTTGGAAGAAGGTTACTGACGGGTTGTCCAAGACAATTATGGTCGGAGAGAGTCTGCCGGAGGAGTGTTCCTTCTTTAGTCTGTATTCGACGAACTTCAACGTAAGCCCGACGACGATCCCGTTGAATTTTCACCATAGTGACGGTGGCCAGGGACGAGATTGGTGGCTGACCAGCGGCTTCAAAAGCGAGCACGGAGGCGGGGCCAACTTGTGCCTTGGCGACGGAAGCGTGCGTTTCTTTCAAGAAGCGATTGACCACCGCGTCTACAGTGCGATGGGTACACGGTCGGGAGAAGAAGCGGTTTCAACTACCGAGTAAAACACCTACCGAAAGTACAGAACATGATTCGCTGTTTCGTCATCGTAGCCGCTGTATGCATCGTCGGTTGTGGGGACCCTAATGGGACGGTTCCCGTTAGTGGCACGGTAACCGTCAACGGCCAGGTTCCTCCTGGGCCTGGATCCATTACCTTCACGGTCGTCTCCCCG
>CAYQMZ010001009.1:0-2647 GCA_964418725.1 uncultured Pirellulaceae bacterium | reverse complement strand
ACCCTAGCTCGCACCGATGCGGACAGTGAGCGTGTGGCGTGCAAGCCAACTTATAAGGTGACTAGCTGAGTCTATCAGGTTCCAATACGAATTGGGTCGGCAACTCCGCCTGCGTTTCGGCCCGCTGTCGTACTTCGATGGATTAGCCTTTGGAGCCCAACGCATTGAAGTTGGCTATTTACAATCCGAGCCACCCAAGTCCCGCTGGATATCGCCCCACCAAATCCGACTTTGTTGTAAACAGCACCAGGGATATGCTAACGCCGGTGTCCGACGAAGGACGGCGTCGCGACCTGCCGCACAAGGATGCGCGCGATTTAAACGTATTGCAAGGTTCCCACCACATTCATGCGGAGTGCCTTTACCACATCAAGGCGTGCACTGTGATTGATGAATTGAATTCTCGTTTTGGTTGTTCAGGCGTCCAGTTCGAACGCGGACATGGCGGATTGACCAAAGTCAAACTTTCAACCGAACGGTCAACCGCCGAGGTGTATCTGCACGGCGGTCATGTCACCGGGTTTCAGCTGTCCGGGCAGGATCCCATTCTGTGGATGAGCAATCTTGCGATTTACGACGGCAAGAAAGCGTTGCGGGGCGGGATCCCCGTCATCTTCCCTTGGTTTGGGCCACATCCTAGTGACGCCAGTCAGGCGCAACATGGCTTTGCACGTAATCTGCTTTGGAAAGTCAACAACGCGTCCTCTACCGAAACCACCTCGACGCTGCAACTGAGCCTGACGAGCACAGCAGAAACGCTTGCTCTTTGGCCACACGAATTTGGGCTCACACTGAACGTCCACCTCAAACCGGAATCGCTGCAAGTCGAGCTTACGGTCAGCAACAAAGGTAACGAGCCATTCGAAATCGCGACGGCACTTCATACTTACTTCGCCGTTTCAGATATCTCGGGCGTGAGTATTGACGGATTTGATGGCGCGACGTTCATCGACCAACTCGACGGTGGTGCTCGCCAGGTCCAAGCTGGCCGAATCACCTTTGCCCGGGAAGTCGACCGCATCTACCTTCAGACCGGAAACGCCGAGATACGAGACTCGCAGGCAAACCGCACTATCCAAGTCGAGAGTACCGGAAGCAACTCCACTGTCATCTGGAACCCGTGGATCGACAAAGCCCAACGGATGGGTGATTTTCCGGATGAAGGCTACCAACAGATGGTGTGCGTGGAGACAGCGAACGCAGCAGATGACCGTCGCACTCTCGACGCCAAGGCCTCCCACACGTTGTCGCAAACGATTTCTTGTCGGCAGCTTGCGAATGGATGAACGAATGGGATCGCGTCGAATCCACCTTGTGATGTGAGATTTTGCGCCCAATTCGCTCAAATTCCCTGCCGTGACCAGAACGACTTTGCGCCTAACACTGTTGACTTCACGCAACATGTATTTCTAGCGGGTTTACGCAACCTATGTTTTCAAGAATCGCCTTCTTGATATGACACAGGTCGCCAGCCATGAACGACACCACTATTTTCCACAAAAGCCGGAACCGCTATCTGGCTCACGGTGGCATTGATTTCGGAAGATTCACAATTGGCTGCGTTGTTGCTGCGATTGCCGTCACCGTCGTGGCGTGCTTGATGGCATTGACGGACTACTTTGGTGTACGCATGATTGTCGTCGTGCCTCTGGCGGCAGGCTTCGCATGCGGCGGCATCGCGATGTGGGCCATCAAGTTCGGTCACTGTCGAAACTTGCTGGCTGGGACTGTCTTGGGCGCCGCACTTTCGCTGTTCGCATTTGTAGGCAGCGAGCACGCATTCATGATTGCCCGTGTAGGCGTTCACCATGCTCATCGGGTGGATGTACTTCCGCGATTCGTTTTTGCTCGATGGCAAACGGACCAGATCCGAGACGTCAGGCACGAACCGATTGATGTCCAGCCCAATGAATTCGATTTCTGGTTCAACGTCGGAATTTGGTGCATCGAAGGCATGCTCGCCATGATTGCCGCCGCAGCGCTTGCTCGCACGCAGGCCGGTAGGCCCTATTGCGAAACACACAGACACTGGCTCGCCATGTCAGTAGGTGTACCCGAACCAAGCGGCAATAGCTTCGACGCCGGTCGCACGGTACAAGATTGGCTGATCCACAAAGACTCGCCCAGTTTCCAATTGCATCACTGCGAGAGCCCCGATGTAGCCGTCGATCCATGTGACGTCTACATTTCTGCGTTTAAGCCGGACGTGACTGGACGCAATCCTCGCGGGGAACAGTTGCTCGACAAGGTGAAACTAGAGGCTCCGGAAATTGCCGAGTTCGCCGCAACGCTACCGTCCGCTCGACTGAAGAGTATCGCTCGGTCGGAAACTGGCGAGTGGAAAAAAGTCGCCGACGACATCCAAGAACTAGGGGTATTCGCAAAAGCAAGGGCCCAAGGCAACACTTCCGTGGTGGAGCCGATCGAGCCCGGGAACTGCGGGCGATTGAATTCAAGCTGGCATTTGTTGATCCGCAACGCGACAGTCTATGCCCCGGCAATCTTCGTATTGTTGATTGGGGGCTCTTTCATTTCGCTGCCGTTAGTACTGCCCGGCAAAATGTTCTCAAATTTCGCTCCATTTATCGGCATAGCGTTGTTGGGCGGGGGCGCATATTTTCTCACAGCCTTTGCCACTTTGCCCTAC
>CAYQMZ010001008.1:1136-2652 GCA_964418725.1 uncultured Pirellulaceae bacterium | reverse complement strand
ATCAAGCCTCGTGTTGACGGCGTACTAAGCGCTAATGCGTCGTGCGAACTGTTCATCGTTTACCGGCCGCGCGGGAACGCCCATCACAATCTGGCCGTCTTCGACGTCCTGTACAACGACCGCTCCGGCACCAACCACGCACTCGTTGCCGATTTTGATGCGAGGCTTAACGCAGGCGTTCAGTCCAACGAGCGAGTTGTCTCCGATTTGCACGCCTCCACCTAGAACGGCTCCAGGGCCGACGTGAACATTCTGTCCTAGGACACAATCGTGCTCGACGATCGCACGCGTATTCACGATGCAGTGCTGACCTACCGTCGCGTTGCAGTTCACAACCGCTCCCGCAGCAATGAATACCCCGTCACCAATCTTTGTCCCGTTAGAGATTACAGAGGACGGGTGAGTCACGACCGAGAATAGCGTGGATCCGAATTGAGGCCGCTCGGAAAATTGACGGCGTGCGGTTAAGTCACCGATCGCCAGAATCGCGGGTGACGAGAGATCGCCGTTGAGTGCTTTGCTCCACGGCCCCAGCCAAGTTGCTGCCAAGTACATCAGGCTATCTTCGCCGCAATCGTCGAAGAATCCCGTGACTTCACGCCCTTGGAGTTTAGCGGCTTCCGCGACAACTAGCGCGTGCCCGCCTCCTCCAATAAGGCAAATGGCAGAAGTGAGATTTTGTTCCAACACCGCAACTTCCTTGTTGAGCCGTCGATTCGTTATTGGGCTTATCGACGTTACAAGGGCTAGTCGGTTGAGGTGCTGTTCGTTTGACGTGTTAGTACGCCTGTTCCGGCTTTAGCAGCCTAGGAATCCTTCAATTCGAAACACTTTCACAGCTTGCACACGTTTCAGAATTGAAAAAAGTGCTTGCACCGTTCTAACTGGTCGCGAATTCAGGATCGAGAAGACCTGCGAGTTTGGTACTGTCGGCGAGCGATTTAAGCTTCGTCATCGCACGCTTTTCCAGCTGCCTAACTCGTTCTTTGCACACGCCAAATTCGTGAGCCAATGACTGAAGCGTTTGCTTTTTGCCGTCCGTATCGAACCCAAACCGTGCGCGGATGATTTGACGTTCTCGTTCATCCAGATCTTCCATCATCTTCGTAAGCGAAGAGTTCAACTCTACCCATCCGGCATAACCAATCCGCGGTTCGTGGTCTGCATTGGGGTGCTCCGAAAAGATTGTCGGTTCGCCGGTTGTGAAACGAGTGCGATCGCGATGGTCGTTCTTCATGCAACGATAAAGTTGACGGCGGATCACCATCGTCGCGTAGGTGCTGAATCGATATCCACGGTCATAGTCGAATTTCTCAACGGCCCGAATCACTGCTATCAAGCCATCGCTCAAGAGCTCTTCGAACAGGATTGGGTTTGGAGCGAGTTGCTTCACAATCGAGATGACGAGGCGAACGTTGGCGACAACGATCCGGTTTTTCACGGCTCGGGCCCGCTCAAGCAAGTCTTCGACTTCGGCCATTTTCTCGGGATTCGGCCGGCGAATCGAGAGACGCGA
>CAYQMZ010001008.1:0-1073 GCA_964418725.1 uncultured Pirellulaceae bacterium | reverse complement strand
TGTTCTTGGTCGTTTTCGAGCAACGGGGCATCGCACAAACGAGCCAAGTGCGACGGCAGGTTGGCGGAGCCCTTCGAGAAGATTTCCGGATTGAAGCCGAGGTCAACCGGTGAACCCAGGATCCTGCGATAGGCGGCTCGCTCCGTGAACGATTCGTTCGCGATGAAGCTGATTTCAGTCCCGGCCAGCTGCTCTGCTCGCTGCTTCAAACCCTGAGCATCCTTTGTCGCTTTGGCCGCGCGAGCAGCTCTCGGCACGCCAGTAGTGCGGGTTTTCGCCAAATAATCGCCGTTTTCGGGTGATTTTACTGAGATCATCGATAAGCTCCTTGGGAAACGTTCAAAACGTTCATAACATCCAATTCGTTCGCAATGTAGTCTTTGCAAGATTCGGGGACAAGTAGCAATTACTTGAAAAAACAATGTGAAATAATGTCTTTCGCCGTTGTCAACGCAGTCTGCCCCGGTAAAAATCGTTCATAACGTCCACGGTGTTTTTCGTGCGTTTAAGAGGATCGGATGCGTCAAGTTTTTTCACCAAAGCAGGTGGCCCGTGCTATCGGTGCCAGTGAGTCCTCCGTCAAACGGTGGTGCGATCGGGGGATACTGCCCTCGATCAAGACAGCCGGGGGACATCGGCGACTGCCGATTGCTGGAGTGCTTGAATTCGTTCGTTCAGAGAATCACCAGCTAGCAAACCCCGAGGTTCTCGGGCTGCCGGCCAACGTCGGTTCTGGATCCGAATCGTTGGGCAAGGCTGAGTTGGATTTCAAAGAGGCCTTAGTCGCTGGCGATTACGGTGTCGCCCGCCGGATCATGTTGGACCTGTTTTTGGCACAGCATTCGATCGCGACGATCTTCGACAAAGTGTTTTCATCTGCCATGAAACTGATTGGTGAAGAAGAAATCGATCTGGCGATTCTTCCGATTGGTGACAACTTCACCATGGGGCCGGACGACGCACTGCGGGCCGTGAAATTACTGAATCCGAAACGCGTGATTCCCTGCCACTACAACACCTGGCCGCCGATCGAGCAAGATGCAGGCGAATGGGCAAAGAGAATCGGCGAGGAG
>CAYQMZ010001007.1:0-2659 GCA_964418725.1 uncultured Pirellulaceae bacterium | reverse complement strand
CGTAAATGGAGAGGCAGTCGCAACGACGGCGGAGAAAGACACCCTTTCGAATTCGACGGTTACTAAAGTGCCTTTCAAGATTGGCCAGCGAAGCCAGTCGTCTTACTTGCGTGGAAGCATCTCTGCTTTTGAGCTGTTCGACACGGCACTCAGCCGCGATCAGATTGCTTGGAGAATGAAGCGTGCTGTCGTGTCGCACGTCGATCGAGTGAAGAACTCGGATTTGGGCTCCGACGCGGACGCTGCTGCGATTGCATTTGTCGGCCAATCCGATGGAAATCAGCAAGCACTTGCAAAACTCGTCTCGCGTCGAAAAAAATTGCTTGGATCGCAGCAAACAACGATGGTGATGCGCGAGCGACCGGGCGGCTATCGTCCAACTTGGCAGCTTAACCGAGGCCAGTACGACCAGCCGATCAAAGATGTCGACCTTTGGCCCAGCATCCCGGATGTGTTGCCAGCCTTGGCGGAGACCCAACCGAAGAATCGACTGGGACTTGCCCGCTGGTTGGTCGATGATCGAAATCCGCTGGTTGCGCGCGTTATCGTCAATCGCGCGTGGATGAAGTTCTTTGGGCGTGGGCTCGTCGACGCTCCGGACAACTTTGGTGTGCAGGGGAACCCTCCGTCTCATCCGAAGTTGCTCGATTGGTTGTCGGACGACTTCCGTCGAAACGGTTGGGACCTTAAAAGGTTGCATCGCCAGATTGTCCTGAGTGCTACCTATCAGCAGTCATCCGATGCCACGCCTAAAAAACTAGAGATTGATCGCGACAACCGTTGGCTTTCTCGTGGGCCTCGCTATCGACTTTCCGCCGAGCAGATTCGCGACAGTGCTCTTCTGTTTGCTGGATTGTTGACGACGAAGATTGGCGGTCCCTCGGTGTTTCCGTATCAACCGGATGGACTTTGGGATGAACTGGCGGGAGGTGCCAATAACGGTCCGTATAAACAGTCGGCGGGCGATGATCTGTATCGCAGGTCTCTGTACACGTATCGCAAGCGAACTGTTCCGCATCCGACGACTTCAACGTTCGATGCACCAAGTTGGGAGAAGTGTCAGCTAAAGCGGGCGAACACGAACACGCCACTTCAGTCATTGGCGTTGCTGAACGATACGACTTATGTCGAAGCGGCCCGCAAGTTTGGCGAACGCATCCTGCGCGACGGCGGCGAAACATTGGAAGAACAAATCGACTTTGCCGTGCGTGTCGCACTTGCTCGTCCGGCGACGCAATTTGAACAAGAGACGCTGAAGCAAGGTTTCAATCACTATTTGAAGTATTACCAAGAGAATTCGGAAGAGGCGAAGCGGTTGCTGGCCATCGGGGATGCCAAATCTGAATCGTCTGACAAGGCGCGGCTGGCTGCGATGACTTCTGTTGCCTCGGTAATCCTGAACCTCGATAAGACACTGACGAAGGAGTAGAGCCATGAATCTCGACTTTGGAATGCGTTCGAATCGACGAACGTTCTTGCGTCGCGCTGGGCTGGGCTTGGGTTCCATTGCAGCATCGACGCTCACGCAAGACTTGCTTGCCAGCCAGGACGGCGGTGGCTCACTTAGTGGTTTGCCGCATCACACGCCGACGGCTAAGCGTGTCATCTATTTGTTTCAGTCGGGCGCTCCGTCCCAATTTGAAACCTTCGACTATAAGCCAGAGTTGAATCGGCTTGCGAAGACGGAGTTGCCTGACTCCGTCCGCATGGGACAACGACTGACCGGCATGACGTCCGGCCAGGAGTCGTTTCCGATTGCTCCGTCTCAATTCAAATTCTCGCAGCACGGTGAATCCGGCACCTGGCTGAGTGACCGGCTGCCGAATCTCGCGAAGCAGGCAGACAAGCTGTGTGTGATTCGGTCGATGCACACGGAGGCGATCAATCACGATCCAGCGATAACGTTCTTCCAAACCGGATCACAGTTGCCTGGTCGGCCTAGCATGGGCGCGTGGGTCGCCTATGGTTTGGGATCGACCAACGACAACCTTCCCAGCTACATCGTGTTGGTTTCGCGAGGTACGGGCCGTCAGGCAGGGCAGCCGCTGTACGATCGGCTTTGGGGAGCTGGCGTTTTGCCTGGCAAACACCAAGGTGTGAAACTTCGAAGCGGTAACGATCCGATTCTGTATCTAACGAACCCCGCGGGCTGTCCTCCGCAGATTCGTCGGCGGATGCTCGACGATATTGGGAAATTGAATCGTGATCCACAGCACGTTCTTGACCGATACGGACCTGAGGTCAGCAAGCCCGGCACGTACGCCAGAAACTGTCTACTCGCTAGGCGATTGGCCGAGCGAGACGTGCGATTCATTCAGCTATTCCACATGGGGTGGGACCAGCACGACAACTTGCCCAACCACATGACGAAACAATGCTACGACACGGATCAGCCAACCGCCGCGCTGCTTCAAGATCTCGCAGAACGCGATTTGTTGGATGACACGCTGATCGTGTGGGGGGGAGAGTTTGGCCGCACGGTTTACTGCCAGGGCAAGCTGACGGAAACGAACTATGGTCGCGATCATCACCCCCGAAGTTTTTCAATCTTCATGGCAGGAGGCGGTGTGAAGCCGGGCGTCACGTACGGTAAGACGGACGACTTTGGCTACAACATCACGGAGAATCCCGTACATGTAAACGACCTGCACGCTACGAT
>CAYQMZ010001006.1:0-2662 GCA_964418725.1 uncultured Pirellulaceae bacterium | reverse complement strand
GTAATGAGGTTGCCGTCCACATGAGCGTTGTCGAAGCTCTCACTGGCCGCAACATAGCTGCCGCCAACCGCCTCGATCTCAGGTTGGATCGCCGGATAGGCGCTGCAACTACGCCCCTCAACAACCTTCGCTGCAGTCAGAATCTGAATTCCGTGGCAAACCGCCGCGATGGGTTTGTCCGCATTTGCGAAGTGCTGCGCAATCTCAATCACGCGAGCATCGAGCCGCAAATACTCAGGGGCTCGCCCACCAGGAATCACCAGAGCATCGTAGTCAGCTTCGTTGATCTCGGAAAACGTGGCATTCAACGCAAAGTTATGCCCGCGTTTCTCTGTGTAGGTCTGATCACCCTCGAAGTCGTGGATGGCGGTTGCCACCGTTTCTCCCGCAGACTTGCCTGGGCAAACCGCGTGCACGTCGTGACCAACCATGGTCAACATTTGAAACGGAACCATGACTTCGTAGTCTTCAACGAAGTCGCCAACCAACATCAGTATTTTCTTTGCGGCCACAGCTTGCCCTCCGAGCTTTTCCATAGCTTATGCGACTCAGTACAACGCGCGAAGCGGCAAAGGCACAGCAACGATAAATGCCAGTCCAGAATACAAATCGCAAAGCGTCAGCCAATTCCAAGGCGGCTAATTCCACAGCCGAGCCACTCGATCCGAGAACAGACTATAGATGGACGGGCACCAGTCTCTCTTGTTCATCGTCCGTCGCGGCCGGCACAGGATCGATCCACGGGATCGTCGTGCCAGCTCCATGCCATTCCGCCAGCTGTTTTTTGACGTGCGTAATGGTTTGCTTCAGAGCAACCGGCTCGCTCATCGCTGAAAATTCAATGTCAGGTAGGTTCGCCACGCGAGCCTGCACTTTGCCATCCCGTTGCGAGACGTAAATGACAACGTTGAATACGGGCACATCCATAGGAGCCGAAATCGGCCGAATGCGTGGCATTTCGCCGTCGGTTTTGTTTGCGTCATCTTGCACAGCAAAGTGGCTCCGGTCTGGCTAGTTTTCCAACTTGATTGTAACCGAGTCCGCCATGTCGTGGTCCAACTGAACGCGACTGCCGTCGGGCAATTCCAGTGTCCACAAAGTGCCTTCTCGCTCACGCGGACCGGCAACAACTCGCTGGCCAACGCGGAGGGACCTTAGTATTTCCGCACTGAGATCGCCGTCGACAGAGGTTATCGCTCCCGCGTGCCCCTGACGGAGCAGACTGACTTTCACTTCTTCACCGGGCACCAAGTGCACAAAGTCCTCGGGGATTTCCGATCCGTGCGGATCCGTCAGCGGATGGCCCAGTTTGTCGTCCAAGTAGTCTACCGTCTCTTCGTCGTGAACGTGCTCCAAGCGATGAGCTTGGTCATGGATCGTTTCCGCGGGAATGCCAACATGCTGCAGGTAGGTTTCCCAAAGGCGATGGGCACGAAGAATCCGTTTGGCTTCGCGCCGCCCCTCCTCAGTCAGCGTCAGCGTATTGTCGACAGATTCCATCCAATCACGCCGAATCAGATTCTTGATCGCACGCTGGACCTGTTCGACTGGCCGATCAACATTGGCGGTGATCTGAGAAATTTTCTTGGGTTGATCCAGCTCCTTACGGAAACAGCCCAACACGTCCTCAAGCAGTTGCTGCGGCACCATCGTCTTGCGACGCCACCAGTCTGCGATCATTCCATATCGCGGAGCACACGCCAGCACCAGCATGAATTGAAGCGTGCTGATGATGACCATGGCGGGTCCAGTAGCAACGTTTAGCCAATGCGAGAACAGCAGGCCTCCCAGTACGCCCGTTACCCCAAACAGAGCAGCAAGCGGAAGCATCCGAGCCAGCCGATCGCAAAGCAGGTACGCCGTGGCAGCCGGAGTTACCAGCAGCCCCACGACAAGCACAACGCCCACAACCTGGACGGCCCCCACCACGACCAGCGACGTACAAGCCGTCAGCATATAGTCGATGGCAACAACATTGATGCCGATCGATGCAGCCATCACCGGATCGAAGGTCGCGATTTGCAACTGTCTAAACATCAAGATCACAAAGCCCAGCACGATGATCGCAATGATCGTCATCATCCAAAGGTCAGCGTCTTCGATCGCCAGCACCGACCCAACCATGAAGTGATACAGATCAATGTGCATGCGGTCTGAAAATAGGGAATGCAAGACTCCGCCAGTCGCAAATATCCCTGTGTACATAACGCCAATGGCAGTATCATCTTTGATTCGTGAAACTCGGGACACGAAACCAATCAACACCACGGTGACAATTCCGGCCAGCAATGACCCGAAAAACATCGCTGGCACATGTGCGTCCTGCCCAAATAGGAGGCTCATGAACAGATAGCCTGCCGTGACGCCTGCCAACATCGAGTGCGAGAGCGCGTCTCCTAGGAAGGCCATTCGTCGCAGGATAACAAAGCAACCGATGACACCGCATACGATCGCAACCAGTGAACCGGCTACGGCGGCTTTTTGAAATGAGCGATTGAACATCGCCATCAATACGACGCTGTCGGCCAGGACGAGACTTTGCAGGCTGCCAATCATTTGGCGTCCTCCTGACGCTTCTTCAGGTCCGCGAAGATTCGCAACTTGCCCTCATAGACTTGGCTAAGTAACTCCTGATCCAGCACAAGCTCCGGCGGTCCGTACG
>CAYQMZ010001005.1:1839-2670 GCA_964418725.1 uncultured Pirellulaceae bacterium | reverse complement strand
GTGGCGTCCTAGTTCTCGACCGTAGACGTCGCCTTCGTGGAAGTGGATGCCGCCGTATAGTCGCGATAGTCCAGCCTCATCAGCCGCTTCCGAAAACGTGGTCCATGCCAGCGTAACTTCCTCCGCCGGTGTGACTCCTGGCTCAAATCGCGACTCGCCAGGGACGAATGTCACACTCAATCCGACGCTGCCATCATCCAGCATGATCTCGTCGCTTCCCGTCATCTCTCGTAAGATCGTCGCAGCCGCTGCGCTAAACGCGCTGTGACCAGACGTGAATTCTGGGAATGGGGGCGATGGATCCTGTCCTGGCGTTTGGTACGTAAGAAAGTCTTTTGCAAGAGTCGATTGTGTGCCCTGTCCGGGGCCGCCCCAGGCTTCGATTTCGAATTCACCTTCTTCGTTCTCTGTCCCGATCAGACCGAGCTCACCCAACGCGCGGATCGTGCGAACGGGGCGAGCATAGTCATAGACGTACTTTGCTTCCCATGTGGCGATACCTGCGTCCATGACCGCGTTGCCAACACCAAAGAACAACGCCACGTCCTCGTCGAGATCCGGCGCGTCTGATTCGCTTATCTTCTGAGCAAAGAACATCCAACTGCCGGGCGGGTAAGGAGTTCCCGATGGGTCTTCCCAGAATTCGGCAATCAGTTTCTGCTGATCGGTTAGGTTAGCGCTGTAGTGGATGACCTCGATCGCCTGGTCTATGCAGTTGGAGTTGATGTCGACACCGATCAATGACTTGTCGATGTTCACGACAGTTCCATCAGCTCGTGTGATTGTCTTGTTGGCATAGTCAACGCTTGCGTCGGGATCAGTCAGGAATGC
>CAYQMZ010001005.1:0-1829 GCA_964418725.1 uncultured Pirellulaceae bacterium | reverse complement strand
GACTGGTTGAACGACGAAAAGGCGAAGGTCTCTACCGTTCCCCAGTGAGGATGAAGTGGTTTCTGCACATTCCCGCTGGGGTTACCGATCGGCACGTACTCGGGTGTCCAAGCCATGATATCGTTGAGGGAGGCGGCGGGACTATTCGCTGCCGTATAGGCCGACGTGTCGGCATAGTTGTTCAGTTGATTCGAGCCATCGGTACGCCGAGCGGACAGCAGCGAATTGGCCATCGTGACGCCGATGGTTGCGGCGGTAGAATTCGGCGCGTCGGGATCGTAACCTAGCGTCGTCATCCGGCTACGAAACGATTGCCGGAGACCTGCGTCCGGGAATAGATCGGTCAAGACTGTATACGCCGCGAAGCTGATCGCTTCGGACTTGTTCGCAAGCGTATTGCTTGCGGCGGGCTGCTGCATAGTGTCAGCCATCGTGGTGCTGGCTGGCAGCGACTCGTATGCCGACCAGGCGTCATACATTGCCGTACCCAGAATCCCATAGGCGCGCGAGCCACCGGTTGGCCCCAGGCTTTTCCCCGCGGGATCGCTAACAGCGAACAGAGCTTCGCTGACCCAATGGCTGGCGACACTCTGTCGCGAACTGTTCAAAGGGATGTCCTGAATTGCCGTTTGTGCGTAACCGAAGGGGCACAAGAAAAGAGTGACAGCCAAGCTGCCCAAAACACGTCTTGTCATGTCAGATCACGATGCGAAGTGTAAACCTTGAATCAATCTCCCCATCGTAGTAGCGAAGTGTGATGCAGACCACGTTTCGGCGTGCGATTCCCAGGCTGCAAGTGCATAGATCGAATCTGGAGTTCAAAGAAGCTAACACACGGATTCCCGGTAAGGCCTGAAACGCAACGCACTCCGCTCCCGGGACGGACGAAGGCGAAAACGTTGAATCGTGCTTTGCGCGTTGGGTTCGTTCGTCTCTAACGCAAAGAAGCTTGTGTCGTTTGAGGGTCAGCGGGTTCTCGTCGATCGCGACGTGGATTTGCGGCTGGCTTCTCAGCTTTTTCGGGCTCTTCTTTTTCTACTTTAGACCTGACGCCATCCACTTCGCGGTAATCATCGTTCATCCAGAAATCCCCAATGAACGTGTCACCACGAGGAAAAAGACGGAACTTGGCACCAAAGTCCTTCCCCTGGTACTGCCCTTTAGCGATCATCTCAATGTAATGCCCAGATTCCTTAAATGACTTCACGGTACATCGGGAGAGTTGTTCGCCGTAAAAATCGGCGACGACGCGACTGCCCTTCTTGCTTACATCAAGGTTCCACTTGGGATCGTAGTCCGTCTTGGTCTCTTCGCAGTACAAGAAGTGGTTCAGCTCCCAGTTCCCAAGCAGGTTCTCAACGCTGGTGACTCTGCGGCAGCTGAAGTCGGCTACTGCTTTCTGACCACGTTTGTCAACGGTGGTGGAACTACCTGACGCAGTCCCGCCTTTGACTCTCGCAACGTAGGAAACGAGATACTCAGGAGTCTGAAACGAAGCATAAATCCGGCGAGTCTTGTAATCCGTCTTCGTTGCGGGTATCGCGTCACGCCAATCAGGACCGGCTAGGGTTGCCTTGAAACCCTTCCCTGAGGACATAATCTTCATAACGAATGGCTCGTCTTCATCTTCCCAGACCCATGTTCCAAACGGATGAACCTTCTTGGACATCGTACGATCGATCTGCTCCCGAAGCATGGGATGTAAAGGCGGTGGACTCGTGTTTTCTATTGGGAAGGCGGGTAGTCCAGCTGCTTTGCGTTTGATGGCCTCTCGCATCTCTGCTGCCATCAATTCGTCTAGCTGACGCAGCTTTTCGGCTGCTTTGAGT
>CAYQMZ010001004.1:0-2675 GCA_964418725.1 uncultured Pirellulaceae bacterium | reverse complement strand
TTAGCGTGTAAGATTTCACGAATCTGGGCGGTACCCAAATTGTTGTGTGATTCAATCTTGTTCGAGGTTCGGACAGCTCGATATGACGATAGATTGGGGCTCTCAGACACGGCCAAGCAAACCACAGCTACGGCAGATCGATGTCCTTCAATTCGTACTCGACAGGAATCTCTGCAATGCCGGCCGGAGTCGTGTACTTCAGCTTCCAGCCTTTCAAGTCTTCGGTTTCGAGCGGGAAAATGTACTTGTACCCAATCTCCGATTGTCGCTCGAGATACTTTTCATAGTTCGGGTCGTCGGCTGGCTTGCCATCGGGATCGACTAATTGGATCGAGTTGTTTTCGACCCAATCAAGATGCGACTGAAGCGACTCGCTGGCCTGATCGAATCGAAGTCGAATGTAGACCATTTGAATCCCATTGTTTCCGCGGACCTGATCGAGCACGACCGTCAGCCCGCCTTTGCGTTGCTGTACGTTTTTGGCAGTCAGGTCGTCAAATTCAAAATCGACATCACCGCCGGGCACTAACGCAGTGAACTTACCTTTGAAGGATGCGATCTTCTTTGCTTCGCGTGACGGCAGGCCGAGCGGCAAGCGGATATCGACAGATGCAACGCCAGGCTGAACCGGTAGTTGGATCGTGCCCGTTGTCGCGACACTGACCGACTCTTCGTTGTCGGTCGTGATCTCCAAATCGGCGAGATCCTGTTTGATCAGAATCGGGAGTACGCGTGGCTCCCACACCATTTCGACGTTCAATCGCAATACGTCAGCTTGAGGATTCCGCAAGTTGCGTTCAGCGCCGACGCTCGTTGGTTCAATGCGAAACAAACCGTGATAAGCACCTCGGTTGTGCCGAGGCAAAATTCCGTCGGCGGCGGCAACTACGGCCAACTGCTTGGACTCACCCACAAACGTATAGACGTCCAGGTTTGCTTCATCGAGCAATTGATCGAGCGCGTCCCAAAACGGTGCCTTCTGAATGTCTACGGTAACTTCAGTATCAGGGCTCTCTTGATTGAAGGTCGCCCGATAGTCGACGATCACGTTTCCCGTTTGCTTTTCGATCTCGAGCAACGCATCCGACAGCTTCATTGTGCCTTCTAAGGTCACGACGGTAGCCTCCGCCGCTTCCTTGACCCTGTTCTTCTCCAATTGCTCTTGGATTCGTGTCAAACGCGTCTTCAACTCGCCACTGGTCCGCGCATTAATTTCTGGCAGCAAGGCGAGCACACTCGGTCCAAGCTTGGACAATGCCTTCTCGGCCGCATCGCGATTCTCACGCTTTGGATCTTCTAGTTGTCGCACCAACTTGCGTACTTCAACTTTGTCTATCGCGGGCGCGTTCGCATCCTGCCCCATGACGAACGGAGACCAGATCAGAATCAAAGCCGAAACGATGGCAGTGCGTAGATGGCTCACAGTAATCTCCAACGAGCGGACCGAATCAGAATAGCTTGGTGGACTAGAAAATAAGACAAAGCGTCTTGAAGTCAAGTCGAGCCCCTTTTTTCCAGGCGAAAATCGCCGCGTATTCGGATTTTACCGAGTTCGCCGCCACATACCCAGCGAATCTGGCCCGTGTGCATTGACTGCTCCGCCGCCACGCAAAGCAAAGTCCATGTGCTTACGAAGCGAAAGCTAGACTTGCGAGTCCCCCAACAGAGTTGCCCTCATACTGGATTTTGCATGCGGCCTGCCACGATTTCGATGCTGCTTCTGCTGACCCTAACTAGTCCTTCTTTGGCTGAGAAAGGGTTGCGCTTTGAGTTCAAGGATTCGAAGCACACGATTTTGCCATGCGGCTATTCGCGGTCGACGATTCTTGGATTCGCACCGAATGGCGAGATGCTGGAATTTGATCCCGCAAAGATTAAGGAACCCGAAGTCATACCGCGATTCCGTCCCTACTCGCAGGGGCAGATGCGCGGCGATTTACTGCGTGAGTTCGGCAAGCAGTTTCAAGTCACTGGCACCGGCAACTATTTGGTAGTGCATCCGAAGGGCGCGAGAGACCTGTGGGCGAATCGCTTCGAGGAGCTGTATCGGTCGATGATGCATTTTCTGCGGCAACGCGGTTTCCGAACGCAGCGTCCCAAGTTCCCGCTGGTTGGAATCGTGTTCTATTCGAAGTCTCAGTATCAACAGTACATGAGTCGCGTCGTGGGCACGAATGCCTCGGGTAGCTACTGTATCTACATGGGCAACACGAACCGCATCTATCTCTATGATGCGACGCAAGGAAAAGGAAAAGAAAGTCGCGAGTGGGACGAGAACCTCGCGACGGTGATGCACGAAGCAGCACATCAAACCGCATTCAATTGCGGCGTCCACACTCGTTTTGGTCAAACGCCGAAATGGGGAATCGAAGGCCTTGGATGTCTGTTCGAAGCGCGCGGCATCTATGACGCATTTCACTATCGCAAGATCGATGACCGGCTGAATCTCGGACGGCTGCGCGACTTTAAGCACATGCGAAAGACCACGGATCTTGAGCCGCTAATGATGGACATGGTCGCCTCCGAAAATGTATTCAAACGCCGCCCCGGTCAGGCCTATGCCATGGCTTGGGCGCTAACTTTCTATCTGTCGGAGAAGCAACCACGAGACTACATGCGATTCCTAAAGAAGACCAGCAAACTTGGGCCGTTCGACTCCTACTCGCAAAGCCAAC
>CAYQMZ010001003.1:0-2680 GCA_964418725.1 uncultured Pirellulaceae bacterium | reverse complement strand
CATCTGGATACGCTGAAATTCAAACGTATTTGACGCTGGCCGGACCTCAAACCAATCGGACGCCAAAATGGGTTGAAGACCACCACCGGAGTACGCATTGGCCGCCAACAGTAGTCGATGTTCCAAGAGCTCCGCACAACGGTGGCCTCGAACAAGCTGACTTCGCGAAAACTGGCTGCGGATTCGAGACATTCTGTGGGTGCATGATCTGGCGGCAACAACGACTCAGTCTAATAAAACTGCGTCTATCTGACTGCAAGTCTGTTAGCCGAAATCAAAAACGCTCGCCCATGGCCATTTGCGGCCAAGAATTATTGTCAATTCGCCGACTTTCGCGTCAGGAATCTCATTCGCTTCGTAAATGCTCCGGAGGACTGCGCCCCTCCCCAACCGCTTTGACCAGGCCATTGCCTGTGAATCTCAGGGGTACCACCGAATCAGCAATGGCCGGAAGTGGCATCTCGCCGCGTGGCCAATCAGCCATCCACGCGACAACGAGAGATGCCACCGACGCAAACCCAATGCGAATGGCCAAACCTGCTTCTATATAGAGACGCCCAGCACTACGCCCCCCATAGGTAAAAGATCAGAGAGTTCTTACATGAAACCCATGTTCTGGATGGCTGATGCGAGCCTTGTCAAAAAGAAACTTTTTCGGACGAAAGCCTACATTCACGCAACTTTCGGAAGCTACATATCCTCAATGCCATTAACCAAGTTTCTAGGTGAACCCATTGGGTGCGGCGAAGGCAACTCACTTTCTCGATTTTGCGAAAGACGAGCTCCAATTGCTTCGCCTCAAAGTGATCGTTGAAACGGTACTTGGCAGTCCGCGGATGTAGGAATTGCAAGATGTCGCAATACGCCACAGCAGAAAAAGCCAACTATGTGATCGTCAACGAATTTCGACGCGTCGCCTCGCAGGTATTCACATACCAGTCCGGGGCGGAGGTTGAGATTGAGGCAACGCTCGTCAGCTTGATGGCCGAGGAACTATCAAAGTCTGCCCCCGAAGACTTGTTGAGTTCATTGATTACCATCGAGGGGGACGACTTCCTAGCCTCGGTGGTCGTTGTAGGTCCCAACAAAACAATCTCGTCATTGGCTCAAATTGAAATCGAAGACCCGCGCGACTGGATCGGCGAATTGGCAAACCTCATCGCCGGAGGCATGACCAACAACTTCTACCGGTACAACATCGCCAATTACCTAGGGCTGCCGGTTTCCGTTGCTCATACCGAGTGGGTGACGAATGACTTCGATTGGGAGGTACTCGATATTCAAACCAGGTTCGGCACCGTCTTTGCCTCGATGCATTGCAACCTAGTCCCAGACACAGAATGGACACTGGATCCGTCGAGGGCAACGGTTGATCTAGGATCGGTGTGCTTACTTGAAAGGAATGATCCCGGCGGCACGATCAAACAACGGCGAGATCGTCGCGCCAATCGAGTTCTGGTGGTTGATGACTCGTCAACCGTGCGACGACTGGTTGGCCGTCAATTGGGGACTCGAGGACTGGAGGTCGTCGAAGCCGGTGATGGCGTTGAAGGAGTCGAAAAGGTTAAGGAAGGAAACATTGACTGCGTGATTTGCGATTTGCATCTTCCCTACAAGAACGGCATCGAACTAGTTCGCGAAGTCAAAAGCGATCCGCAATTCGCCGACCTGCCAATCATCATGTTCTCCACCGAAGGCAAGCAGGAACTGATCGCCGAAGCCAGAACCGCCGGAGCACACGCTTGGATCGTGAAACCCTGTGATCCATCAGTGCTTGCCAACACCGTCGAGAGCCTCGCATCGTCGCATGCGAAGGGTACTCCGCATTTCGTGGACGGCAGTTTGTCGGCGGTCTTCTAACACACCTCGCCGACCACGATCGATTGGTGGATACGTTTCAGTTTATCGCTTACGTGACGATGTCTTGGATAACCTTTGCCGGCAAAACACCAGTCAGTTTTTGATCGAGACCTTGGAATGGAAAGCTGATCCGTTGATGATCGAAGCCTAATAGATGCTGGATCGTTGCGTGAAAATCACGCAAATGGACGGGGTTCACTGCTGCGGTATATCCGACTTCATCTGTTTCACCGTAGGCGACGCCGGGCTTGATACCACCACCTGCCATCCAGATCGTAAAGGCTTCCGGATTGTGATCGCGTCCAGTGAACGCCATCTTCTTCCCGCCGCGATTCTCTTGCATCGGCGTGCGTCCGAACTCACCACCCCAAATCACCAACGTATCTTTCAGCATGCCTCGCTGTTTCAGATCCGCCAATAGAGCAGCAATCGGCTGATCCACCTGGCGACACTTCTCCTTGAAGCCAACGTTCAATGCTTCGCTTTTGCTGGAACCGTGCGAGTCCCAACCCCAGTCAAATAACTGAATGAACCGCACGCCACGCTCGGCTAGTCGTCTCGCGAGTAGGCAGTTGTTGGCGAACGACTCTTTTCCGATTTCGGTGCCATACATTTCCTGAATAGACTTTGGCTCTTCCGAAATATCCATCACCTCGGGCACGGCGGTTTGCATTCGAAACGCCATCTCGTACTGAGCAATGCGAGTCAACGTCTCGGGGTCGCCGTAGGTATCAAAGGACTTGCGGTTTAGTCGGTTCAGCGTGTCCAAAGCAGCACGCCGTTGTGCGCGCGAGACACCCATGGGGTTTTCGATATTCAG
>CAYQMZ010001002.1:2026-2683 GCA_964418725.1 uncultured Pirellulaceae bacterium | reverse complement strand
GTCGTGTAGCAGATCGAGCAGGCGATGGATCCACGACGCAGCCACTTGCTCGTCGCGACTATTAGCGGCAACGTACCAGTCCAGTAAGGCCAGGTTGTCTTCGCGTCGTAGGATTTCGTTGTGGATTTTCGCGAGTTCCGCCAGCTCATTCTTCGTCAATCCAGAGTCCAAGTTCAGGGCTGTGCGTTCGCTCAAGCAAACCGGGCGTCCGTGGCTGTCGATCCAGGGAACGGTGAGCAGATCGTTGAGTCGATTCTGCAGCACGGAGTTTTTTAAGTAGTGGAATTCGGTTGGAACAAGCTCCCAATTCACCTTCATCTATGGCCCCGTACTCGGTGGACTGGCAGCGACCGGCAAGACAAGGTCGATTGGAAGTGGTTCGCTCTCGGTCATCCAAGGGGCAAAGGTATGAGGGCTCCGCCCGTCCGCCCAACACACCGGATCCTCGCGATCAATCAATCCGTTGCCATTGTTGTCTCGGCCGTCATTGCAGCCAGGTGGTTGGAAGGCAAACTGTTGCCGAGCGAGCGGCTCGATCTCGTCAGCTCGAAAGCAGACCGCCGGGCGAGCGTTGAAAGGTGATGCTTGCCGCGGCGGTTGGCCGACTAGCAGTGCGTCGCGGAGCGGGAGTTCCTCGATCGGCATGAATGCTCGATT
>CAYQMZ010001002.1:0-2016 GCA_964418725.1 uncultured Pirellulaceae bacterium | reverse complement strand
CTGTCCTGTCGTGTGTTCTGGCGGCGGAAGCGGAATTGCACCCGGAACTCCAAGCCCAACATCGAATCGTGTGACGGTGAATACAGGCGGTTCGCTCAGTGGGATTGGAGCATCACGTTCAAAGCGACGGATGCTGCGTTGCTGTTCGTTGTCTCGGTCGCGAGCGTCCAACATCTGCCCAGTTCGGATGGCAGCCTGCAAACTTTCCGTAAGCGATGATGTTTGTGGGACGCTGCGGATTGCTTGTGGTTGGACGTCGTCTCGGCCAGGATCTGGAACAGCAGGCTCGCGGTATGTGGTTCCAGGGTCATCTTCCGGAACGTGATGCGGTGGCGTGAAATTGGCGAATTGTGTTGCGTGCGTAGGCCGAGATTGATCGACGACGTTTGAGGTCGATACGGAAGTCCGGCTCCGCACGTTCCCTACAGCGGCCGACTCTTTGTCTACATTCAGCAGCAATCTGGTGCGAGCGGTTTCGCCGACCGTTGATCGCAAGGAGTGTTCGAGCGTTGATGTTTGAGATTGATCGGAACTTGGACTCGCGTCATCCAATTTGGCTTCGTAGTCTCGCGTTGCCGCCGGTTGGTGTCGTTTGAATAGTCTCGGAAAAACAAACCACGAAACGACCAACAGGATCGCGGTGACCGACAAGACGACCGCAGCTCGTATCACGATCGAATTCGAGTGCAATGAACTCATTGCCGGCTCCTAAGGTCGTCAGCATCTTCGTGTTCTGCCGAAGACGCTGTGATTGACACCACTGCTTGGCGGCGACTGCGGAATTCTCACGCCGGGGCTGAAAGAGAATACACCAGATCGAGTCGATGTGATTGGCTGGCCTGTTGTCCGCGTTCCGGATACCCCGTTGTTCCGATTCACGATGTCTAGACCCAGATCGAACCGAATAACTCGTCCCTGCGTTTGCACGGAGTCCGCTGCTGCGTTCGCGTCTTCGCCTTGCTGCGACTCACGCTCCTTCGCAAGCTGATCCAGCCGACGCCCTTCTTCGATCGCTTGCTGCAGGCCGGACAGCAGCGGCGAAGTCTGGCTGTTGATTACGCGTTGGTTCGGTTCTGAATCAACGGTGTGCGACGTCGCTACTGATTGAACGTCGTTCGCCGGAGTTTGCTCAGGCGCTGTCTCGTCGATGAACAGTGGGCTTCGGTCAGCCAGTTGGTCCCAGGGCGACGGATTTTTCTCTGCCGATTCTTCCTCCGCCGATTCAAGGAGGTTGGTGTCGGGGGCAATCAGCAGTGGTCCCAGAGCTGTATTCGACGTAAGGGTCTGGTCAAAGTCCGTATTCTGAATGGCGGGAAGTGAATTGAACTTCGCCAGGCTCGCGGCTGCCTGTTCGGATTCGGGGTTCACGCGTAGAGCTTGAAAGTAGCTATCGATTGCTTTCCGCTCGTTCCCCAATGCTTCGAATACCTCTCCACGCAGGAGGTAGGCCTCAGAGTGGCTGGGGTTTGCAGCGAGAATTCGGTCGCACAGGACTAGGGCGTCTTCCGCGCGGCCATCGAGCAATAGATGGACGGCACTCCGCAGTTGATCGGCGGTGTCTGGGGCGTCATCGCAACCGACTGAAATTGCGAACGCGAGGATCAGGGCCAAACAGCGGCCGGTCCAGCGAATCGACCAAGCTAATTGATGATCCATCGGTAAATCACCCTAAGCACCGTATCGGCCCTTCGTACCAATTTGAGAGTCCCAACGTCAGGATCACGGCCTATTGATCCATTGTTGGGCCGTAGTCCCTTCGGTTCGATCCTAACTTCCTTGGGAAGAATCCGAAACCGTTTTCGTGCACTGTGTATGTTTGGGCTCATTGTTTCTGAATTGAACGCCGTCTAGACCTCCCAAAACTCACGTTTTCGCTGCCTGCCTGGTTTTTCTACCAGTTTTCGCCGGTCCACTTCAAAAATTCTGCAGATTGGGTATTCTTAGGACCGATGTTGAACACCTGACGAAAATCACTAAGATTCAGCGTCTCGGGGATGTAGCTCAGTTGGGAGAGCA
>CAYQMZ010001001.1:0-2687 GCA_964418725.1 uncultured Pirellulaceae bacterium | reverse complement strand
TTAGCAGTGTCATCCATGCTGACGAAGTTGACGGAGCCAGCGAGCGCCGTCTTTCCTTCATCCGCCCGAGCGAAAGCTCGCGTGTAGGAGTTCATTGCATCCGTGATGAACTCGAAGTTGAGCAAATTTTTGAGCGTATCTCTTGGATCACCGTCGGTCTTCAACCGATCGATCAACTCGCCTTGGCTGCCGGGAATGAATTCATCCGGTCGAGTTCGGAAGGGATAGCGAACATCCGTCACAACACGGTTGGCTCGATACGCGTCCAGCTTCGCGTCCTTCTGCACGATAGCCTTGGCTTGGTTTTTGAAGTTACCAACTGCAACTGCGGCGGACGCTGCAATCTTGGGATTGTTGGTGCTTGCGGCGACTCCCTTTAAGTCTTCTGGGTTTTGCGGCTCGTTGTTGGCGACTGCTTGCTGTTGGTAGTCTTGCGAGAGTTCCGCTTTGACTTCTAAGTCTTCTTTGGATTTCAGAATGGACTTCGCTGCGTCGTTCCTGTTTTCGATGGAGTCAAAGGCGGCATCAAATCCTTGGCTGTCGTCAATGTCTCCGGCGAGCGCCAGGACACGATGGTCGGCGTCGGTGTAGGAAAACGCACCGGCCAAGCTAAAGCTATTCTTGGATCCGGTTTGTTTGGCAACGTTTTTATACTCGTCCGTCGTTGTCACCTTATCCATCAGTGCGGTATAGACTTGATTCGCCCACGAGGTGGTGGAATCGAATCCTTTCTGTCCACTAGAAGAAACCGCTGTTGCGTCAAACTCGCCGCTGTTCAAACCTGATTCGGTGGAGACAGTGTTGCTCACGTCGAGGTCAGCCAGCACTCCGAGTCCCGTCGCAAGATCGGAATCAAGAACGTGTAGTGCCTCTAACTTATGCCCGCTGCCTGTCGCCATGCTGGGATCAAGATCGATCGTGACGCCGGCGAGCGCCTTGTTCTCTGTTTCCGATAACTTGATGACTTGCTCGGAAACGAATCGGTCGTCGCCATTGATTCCTGACTCGGTGACACCGATGTTGATGTAGTATGTCGTGTTGTCTTTTAAGCCGCCGATGGGCGTTCCACCTCCAGCGCTGTAGTTCACCGCTTGGCCGAGTTCGAATGTGCTTCCAAAGAGCGAGAAGCTGGATGAATCGATCGTCGGAGCGTCGGGATCAATCAACGAACCAATATTGGGGAGTGTAATCTCGTCGGAGTCGCCATTCACGGCTTCTTTCGGATCGAACGATTTCGTATTCAATGCCGTGTCTGCGTCTGGCTTAAAGCCGACGACTTCACCATCAATGACACTGGTGCTTGGTTTTTCACCGTTGGCGATCTTCGCTGCTGCGGCTTCGGCGGCAGGGATCGTTTCCGCCAGATAGATCATCCGCGGGTCGCTGTCGTTGACGACGTAGTAGGTGCGTCCATCGACGAGGCCGCCTAGAAGCTGCCCTTTGATTCCCCCGATGCTTGTACCTCGGCGATTGGTGTAAGTGATTGGGTCGCCAGTTCGTAGATCGTGAGGATACGTGCGATTGTTGTTCGCGTCATCGTTCTTCATCGCGATCGCCAAGTTGATGCGATCGTTGTCGATGACTCCTGGGCGAGTCGGGTCGAATTCGAGTTTCACCACCGAGCCCGGACCTTGGTTCGCCGTCACGCTGCCGTTAACTTCGGTTTTGATGTCCGCGTCGGAGAACTCCAGGCCAAATGCGAGTCCCGCGATGCCGGTTGAATAGAGTCCGGATTCGGCCTCGGCTTCGTTTTCGATGTCACCGATCGAAGAGATGTTGGCAGTCTTCGCCGATACGATCTCCACACCCTCAGGCACGGTGACTTGTGAAACCACATTGGTATCCGTGATGGAAACGGACAGTGACATCTTTTGCGGATTGGGCTCGCCGAGATCCTTCGACGTGTTGGTGCTCATGCCGGCCGTGGCGTTACCGACCGTTTGAATCAGGGTAGCGCGACCGGAGTTAATGGTCGTTTTATTTGCAGGATCGCCAGCAAACGTAATCGTCGAATTGGCATTGGCCTCAGCGTAGCCGATGCTTACGAGCTTGCTGTCGACGCTGCCCGTCGCGTCACTTTGCGCACGCGTGGCGATGTTGACCAAACCATCACCCACAATGGTGACACCGGTGCCGAAGTCGATCGTTGCACTTGATGTTTTGGTGAGTACTTTGACGGGCAGTCCGATGTCTGCGACGCCGGGAACCTTGTTCGCAAGCTTGCTGACCGTCACACCGCTGACGAGATTGCTGTAGCCAAGTGTGGTTTCGAGGTCGCGATCTTCGGCGAGTCCCGTGATGCCGATGTCTTTGCCGCGAATCTCAACGCCTTGGCCGACGTTAATGGAAACGTCTCGTGTGATTGGCGCCACAGGCAAGAGGTTTTCTAAATTGGCCAACGCGACTTCTTTTGCCGAGATGCTAATGTCACCTGCCGAATGCGAACTATTCGCGGGCACGTGGGCGAGCAGTTTTGCATTCGCACCCAGCGTGATGTCTTGACCAACAACGCTGATAGATCCCGAGTCCGCCAACGAGTTGCCAGCCGCGTTCAAGTTTTGTGTGTTGATTGTGTGTCCGGCATTTAGCGTGAAGACGTCCGTCGTGACTTCTAGGTTCTTTCCGGGCAGATTCAAATCGGCGTTGATAGTGACGCTGTCGGTGAAGATCGCATCTCGTGCCTGAGC
>CAYQMZ010001000.1:0-2689 GCA_964418725.1 uncultured Pirellulaceae bacterium | reverse complement strand
ACTCAGCAGTCGCTCTGCCAAGTTTTCAGCCGCACTAAGCCACTCGGTGACTAGCAATTTCTTAAGCTTTTGCTTTTGCTTTCGAATCTCAGCTTTGTTCGTGTCTTTCTTGTCGGGCGAATTGACGTCCCGCAGGGCTGGTCGGCACGACCCAAAGATGCCAAACATCGCGTAGTAGTCAGCTTGGCTGATCGCATCGAACTTATGGTCATGACATCGAGCACAGGAAACTGTCATGCCTAAGAATGCTTTGCTGACGACGTTGATCTGATCGTCCGTGAACCGCACTTTCTCATCCAACGCGTCCGTCGGAGCGAACCCATGGAAGACAAATCGGAAGTGTGCCGGGCCAATCGCTGA
Source organism: uncultured Pirellulaceae bacterium (assembly GCA_964418725.1). Taxonomy (GTDB): domain Bacteria; phylum Planctomycetota; class Planctomycetia; order Pirellulales; family Pirellulaceae; genus CAYNJG01. The sequence goes on along the minus strand of CAYQMZ010001000.1, from coordinate 2,329 downwards.
TTCGTTAATGCCTAGCTCTTGATTCATGCGAGGCTGCTCGAGGAGATCGCCGGCAAGGTGTTCTCGCACCAGTTGGTCGTATGGCACGTCGCTGTTCAGCGCGCGAATGAGATAGTCGCGGTACTGATACGCATGTGGAATCTGCGGATCGCCTTCGGAACCGTGCGAGTCGGCGTAGCGAAACAGGTCCATCCAGTGCCGAGCCCAGCGTTCGCCAAAGCGGTCAGACTCGAGATACTGGTCTACCAATTTTGCAAAAGCTCGGCCGGAGTGATCGTTGACGAATGAGTCGACCTCCTCCTGACTTGGCGGTAAACCTGTCAACGCAAAAGAAAGGCGTCGGATCAGGGTTCGGCGGTTCGTACGCTTCGACGGTTTGAGGCCCGCCTCGCGAAGTTTTGCGACGACGAAACGGTCGATGGGGTGGTTACCGGCAGCCTGCGTGACCTCGTAAGTTGATGGTGCTTTGGGCGAGCTAATGGGTTGCAGGCTCCACCACTGCTTGCGTCGTTTCAGAACGTTCTCCCACGACGTGGCCTCTGACAGTTCTTCTGACGATGGCGGTTCGGATCGCGGGTCTGGTGCACCCCACGCGATCCATTTCTCAAAGTCTTGGACAACCGCTTCGTCTAGCTTTGGGCCACCTTCAGGCATTTCCAAGTCAGCGAGCTCATGGCGAATCACTTTCAAGAGCAGGCTGTCATTCGGTTTGCCGGGCGACACGACTTTGCCATGTTCCGTTTCGGCTCGGATGCCGTCGCGCCAGTCGAGTGCGAGGTCTGCTTCCGCCGTCTCTGCGGAGTTGTGGCAGTCATAGCAACGTTCGACCAATACCGGGCGAATGCGCGACTCGAAAAACTCGAGCTGTTCGCTCGTTGGTTGTGCAGCATCGTCGCTCGACGGCGGCTGCGACCATGTGGGACTCGGATTGAATAGCAGGCAAAGCAATGCTGTCACAGCAAGGCACCGCGTAGCACCGTATCGATTTTGGCCTGTAGCGTCAGCACGCGGGAGTGTTCGAGGCGGGGTTTGCAACATGTCCAGATTTCCGCAGTGTGTTGGAGGCTAACAGCATAGCTGAGCGTTACTGCAAAAACGACATTTGTTCGTGCCAGCGAGGTGACGGCGTAGTGACTCTGGGTGGAAAAACTGCCCGACTTCGATTGACAGGGAGATTGGCGTTTTGTACATACCGCCCCGCTGACCGCGTTCGCAGGCTCAGTGTCCCTTCATAAATCCATTCGTTCACTTCCTCGGCCACATCTATGATCCAGCGAGAACACGCTAGGCTTCGTTTGAATGCGATCAGCCGACCCGCAGTCGCGGCGGTTTTCGTTGGCGAAGCTGCGAATACCAAACGGCCATCGAATTTTGCGACCACTTCAATGACGACGCGAAACGCATGCTCCTGGATTTGGACGTTGTTGGCGGTTACGTCCTTGTGCAGCCTAAGCGGATGCCATGTTTGGCGAGAGACGGGGCGTGTATTCGCCATGGCTCGTCGCACAACGCACATTGAACCCCACTACTTCGAATATGTTCAGAGCGACAAAGTGGCTCAGCGTGAGGCACGTTTGCTCGCCGAACAAGCTTGGTCCGAATCACCCGATCAAGGCAGCGCTTCGCCCGATTTCCAGAACGGTTTTCTGGAGGGCTTTGCTGACTACTTGTATCGAGGTGGCTCAGGCGAACCACCAGTAGTACCGCCACGCGGTTACTGGAATTTGCGTTTCCTCAACCAGTTCGGAAAAGTCTCCGTCAACGATTGGTACGCCGGCTTTCGAGCTGGTGCAAATGATTGCAAGGCGCGCGGACTCCGCGAAATGTGGCTAGTTCCAACTTCGCTAATCGCGGACGTGAAACCACCTTCCAACGACCAAGCAGATTCGTTCGACGAAGAAACATGGGACGAAGAAACGTATCGCCGCCGCATTGAAGAGCGAGCAAGAACCAGAAATCAGTTAGAGGAGTTGCGCGAACTCGAAGAGCCACCCGTACCGGGCTATTCGAAGGATGACCTCGATGACTTCCTTCGAGACACCGGTGAAGGTGGGCTGGACGAAGATTCGGGCGACGGAACTGGTGGATCAAGACTTGGCGTTGAAGATGACCGCGACGCGTTCGGAATTGAGCCAGCTGACGACGACACCGACGACATGTCGGACGGTGGAACTGGTGACGAACTCGATCTGCCCGATGACACTTTGCCTTTTGAAGGTAACGACGACATAGACTTGTCTCCGGATACATCGGACGACAGTGACGACCTATTTCAATTGGATGACCTGCAGACGACCGAGGATGGCGAAGTTTCGATTCGCTTCAACGA
>CAYQMZ010000999.1:0-2694 GCA_964418725.1 uncultured Pirellulaceae bacterium | reverse complement strand
TTTCCACAAACGTCCACGCGGAAGCCAAATCGGCGCCAGCGTTTCGAAGCAGTCGGCGCCATTGTCCTCGCGGCATGAGCTGGAATCAGCTGTCGAAGCTTTCGAGCAAGGTTTAGGAGATGGCGACGTGCCACTGCCAGATGACTGGGGCGGATACGCAGTAAATCCGTCCGTGATCGAGTTCTGGCAGGGGCGTGAAAATCGCCTGCATGACCGCATCGTTTACGAAAAGAACGATACGGCGTGGGACATGAAACGCTTGGCTCCGTAAGCAGTTTTGATTGACGATCAAAGCTGAGGCGGCGTCCAATCTGGAATGCCGCCCGCCTTCGATTGCTTCTGAAAACGCACCGTTTGCGGCTGTTCTTCGGACAGTGACGCGTCCTCATTAACCATCATGGGAACGGTTTTCTCCCACCATCGATCGTACGACTTTCGCAGGTCATTGACGACCTGTGGGTGCGAGTCCATTACGTTCGTCGTTTCGTAAGGATCTTTCGAAATGTCGTACAGCTCGCTGTTGTTGACGAATCGCCAGCGTTTCGTCCTCACCGCGCAGTTCTTGAACTTCGAGTCATTCGGATCGGTTCCCGACTTCCATCGTCCTTGGTGGGTGAAGAGATGTCGGTCAGCCCAATCTGCGTTCGGATCCTCAAGCAATGGGACCAGCGAGCGACCATCAATGTCGTGAACGTCACCAGGAATTCGCACTCCGGCTAGTTCGCAGAACGTTCGGTACAGGTCAATGTGGGCCGTCAAAGCACTGATGTCCTGCCCCTCGGCCAGTTTTCCTTTCCAACGCCAGAACGCTGGAACATGCGTGCCGCCCTCGTAAGGTGAGCCTTTTCCGGACTTGAAGCCAGCACTGAAGATGTTCGTTGGTTTGCCGTTCAGCTTCCCTCGGCGACCTGCCTGACCGTTGTCGGTCATAAAGATCACCAGTGTCTTTTCCCAAGCCTTCCACTCGTCCATCTTCTTCACCAGCAGCCCAATATTGTCGTCGATGTTTTCGATCATGCCGTATCGGCCGGCGGTATTCTTGTCCCAACCAAGATCCAGGAAGCGTTGCTTGTACTTCTGTGGAGCGATCATCGGCCCGTGTGGGGCGTTCAAGGTGATGTAGGTGAAAAACGGGCGATCTGCATCCAGTTGTTCTTTCGTCCAACCCAACGCTGCTTGGAAAAAGACATCTGTGCAGAAGCCGGATGTTTTGACGATTTTTGAGTCATTTAAAATGTGGCAATCGAAGTAACGATTTTCTCTGTTCGGTGGAAAGTCGGCACAGCTACACGGATACGATTGCCCGATTCCTCCGGCACCGTGGATGAACGTCTTGGTGAATCCTCGGTTGTAGGGCTGATAGGCATCCTCGTCACCGAGGTGCCACTTGCCGAAGATGCCCGTAACATAGCCATTGCGACTTAGCAATTTGGCAAACGTCGTGGTGCTAAGTGCCATACGTTCTCGCTCAAGAATCGTATGCGTCACGCCGTTACGAAACTCATGCCGGCCGCTAAAGATCGAAGAACGCGTTGGTGCACAGGTGGGACTGACGTGAAAGTCAGTGAATCGCGTGGACATCGCGTAGAAGCGATCAAGATTCGGCGTCTTTAAAACTTTGTTTCCCATGCAGGAAAGGTCACCCATCCCCTGATCATCCGTCATGACCAGAATCACGTTGGGGCGGCTGCCCGCCAAGTTTTCGGCTGCATCGGCAGGCGTCGATAGGCCAAAGTGTGCGGTATAGATCACCACTATCAGTGCAAGCGTGAATCGCATGTTAACTCCCGAGATTAAGGTCATGTGTGCCGAGAAACTAACACATCATTCACGGGATTCAACCTTCAAGACGACTTCGCGCGACGACATCGTGTTTTGCGGATGATCACGCTGCGGTTAAGGCCTGTGCTACAGGCGGTTACCGAATGTAGAATGAGGCCTTCCCATCTACGGGAAACCTACGGCTGCTTCCCACCTAAACGCGACCACTGTCTTCACAGAGACTCATTTGCATGGTTCTCCGATTCCTAGGTTCGTCAACCGATTGGCTACGGCTGCGTTACACTCGTTCTCGCTGGTTGAAAATATGTTCGCTAGTTTTGTGCCTATTGGGCGTCTGCGTATCGAAAGGTCGAGGCACCGAACCGGTCGACTTCAACGAGCAGATCAGGCCGATCTTTACTAAGCACTGCACCGCATGTCATGGCGGTGTTAAGGAAGCGGGCGAAGTATCATTCGTGACTCCTGATGCAATTGTTCCGCCGGATGGATGGGTGGTGGAGCCAGGTGATCCGGACGCGTCCGTTTTGATCGAACGAGTGGAGTCCGAGGATCCGGAAGAGCGGATGCCGCCCGCTGAACACGGATCTTCGCTTTCGAAATCCGAAATTGATTTGCTGCGTAGGTGGATCGAGCAAGGAGCGAAGTGGCGAGGACATTGGGCGTACGAGCGACCGGTTAGCCCGGAAGTCCCGAAGCCCTCGGACAGCGAGTGGTCGTTACAGACGCTCGATAACTTCGTCTTGAAGCGGTTGGAGGACGAAGAACTACAGCCCAGCGAGGACGCATCGCCGGAGCGTTGGTTACGGCGAGTTTCGTTGGACCTGACTGGGTTGCCGCCTACGAGTGAGCAACGCACTGAATTCTTGAACGATGTTGCAGAACGTGGGGAAGACGCATACGCGGCGGTTGTTG
>CAYQMZ010000998.1:0-2701 GCA_964418725.1 uncultured Pirellulaceae bacterium | reverse complement strand
CTGCGCTCAGCGATTCTCGGCTCCACGCTAGTCCGCAAGAAATGAGTCAACTTGGCGCAATCACCGTAATCCGTACGACCCCGAAGTCACGATTAATCGGATTCTAACTTCGGTGTGCCGAACTGCTTTTCGTGGGATTGGATCGTAATTCTGACCAAGAGTTAGGCAGCCAATACATTCGCCCAACCTCCAGAACTTCGATGCCCCAATCTGAACACCAGGTCGACGAATCGTCGACAAACGATCGTGAAACGGACTCATTATCGTCGGGCGTCGGCTATCTGATGACGTTGACGGTGGCTCAGCGGGGCGTTGGATTCATTCGTACCGCACTCTTTTGTCGACTGTTGCATCAAGAGGAATTGGGGCAGTGGTCGCTGATCTTCATGTTCGTCATGTTGGCGTCGCCGCTGACGTTGATGGGGATCACGGGATCATTCGGTCGCTACGTTGAGCACTATTTGCAGCGAGGGCTGGCCAAGCAATTCCTGCGACGAACAGCGTTTGCCGTTTCGTTGCTAACCGTTGCGGCAATGGGACTAATCCATCTGAACAGCGACTGGGTTGCCACGGCATTGCTTGGCGATTCCAACCAGGCGTTCCTGTTGGTGCCGGCGAGCATAACGCTGGTCACGAATATCGCATTCAATTTTTTCTACGAAACATCGATTGCGCTTCGTCGAGTCAAAGTTGGATCCACGATGGATCTGATTAGTAGCTGGACGTTTGCCGTATTGGGCATCGGTTTCGTTTGGCTCACTGAGTTTGGTGCGTACGGCGTCGTGCTCAGTTACGCGGCGGGAAATCTGCTGGGCAGTCTCTTTTCCATTCTGGCACTGCGAACAACCTGGAATCAGCTGCCGCAATCGGACGAGGAATTCACGCACATGGGACTCTGGCGGAAGCTGGCCCCGTTTGCGCTCGGGCTTTGGATGGTGAATCTGATCAACAACCTCTTCGATATGGTCGATCGTTACATGATCGTTCACTTCTCTGGTTTTCCAGCGAGCGATGCGAGAGGACTTGTCGGACAGTATTTCAGCAGCATGGCCGTTCCGTTGCTGATGGTGGGCGTCAGTAATTCGTTGTGCCACATGGTGATGCCCTACTTGTCGGAAGACTGGGAGGCAGGTCGCAAAGATGCTGTCAATGATCGCGTCAACTTCTCAATGAAGTTGATCGGATCGATGTTGGCCATTGGATCGACACTGATCGTGCTGGCTGGGCCAGTGCTGTTCAACCTGATCTTTGATGGAAAGTACGACGCAGGTTACCAGGTGTTACCGTTCACGATTGCGTTCTGCTACTGGAACGGCTTCATGGGCACGGTTTACAACTACATGTTCTGTGTCGAGCGGACACGGTTGATGTGCATTTCGACTTTGTCCGGGCTCATCGTTAACATCAGCTTGAACGCATTGCTACTACCCCGACTTGGTCTCGCCGGAGCTGGTTTGGCAACCGCCTCGGGATGTCTGCTGAACGTTGTCATCTCACTGTTCCTTGCGAGACGATTCGGTTTCAAAATGCACCCGGGCGTACTGTGGGTTCTTTGTTTCCCATTCGCATGCGGATTCGGGCCCGTAGTAGCCGCGATTGGACTTGCCACGCTGATTTGGGTTGCAAATTCGACCAATTGGTTCCTCACCAAAGAGGAACGCCACGATCTGGATACGATCTTGAGTGGCTTACGAGAGAAAGTCCTGCCAAAGCGGTTTTCATCGAAATCCGCCGGTGTTGGCTCGTAAGTTAGCCTCGGGCATGCCACGCCCTGTCCGCTTACGGCCTCTGCCGTCAATTAATTCTTACCGAATTAGATCCAGTGCTTGGGCTGGAGCCGTCAGACCCAGACAAAAGAAAGAAAGCGGATGAGGAGGGATTCGAACCCCCGGTAGAGTCTCCCCTACGCTGGTTTTCAAAACCAGAGCCTTCGACCACTCGGCCACTCATCCGGTATTTGGGAAATCCACTTGGGCGTGGAATGTGGTTGAGGAGAGATCAGCTTCCCCCAACTGTTCGCTAATTCTAGCGAAAGAACGCTAGCGATAAAGGTCTCTTCGTGACGGCTTTTTAGCCAGCCAGCATTGCTGCCTGACGGATCTTTTGGGCTGGAAAACGCAAATTGCTATTCCCTCGCTTGCCCGCATTTTGATACTAGCCATCCGCATCGAAGCTTTAATCGGCCTCGGCGCTCGGTTTCTTCAATCAAACTCTACGAACAATAGCTAGTTCGAGCATTCGACATGGAAAACTTTAAGCGATCGGTCAAAAGACTCATCACGCGACTCACCGTGCTAGGTTTGGTGGTAATCTGCGGGGCTATCGCGATTGCACACGCGAACAAGGAACGGAGCCTGGCGAATGCTGCGGACGGAGGAAATGGAGCCGCGACCTTTACCGACACCAACAGCTTGACTGATTCTATTCAGCAATCGGTGGCGTCCACTACGCAGGGTGTTCGCGAGACTGGTATTCGGGTCAAAGAACAGCTAGAAGCTCAACAAGACGCCCTCGATCTGGGTAGCTGGGGGGAAGGTCCACAGGAGACAGAGCAGGATGTTCCCACTGCTGCCCTGGATTTTCAAAAGCAAGAACCGAGAGAAGAGTTCGCAACTCGGTCGCAAGTGATTGCTGATCCAAATGTTGCTCAAGCCCAGGCGTTGCAAGAAGAGCTGCCGTTTGCGCGTTCGAATGCCGGTGC
>CAYQMZ010000997.1:0-2702 GCA_964418725.1 uncultured Pirellulaceae bacterium | reverse complement strand
CGTCCAGTTGATCACGTCGACGCTGCCCCAGTAACCTTGCCGCCACTTACAACAATCCAGTCCTACTACTTCGTCGGACTCACCTGCCAGGACAGGCCGACTCAAAAGCAACACAGCAAGCGCAAACAGCAGATTCCGCATCGTTCGTTCCTTCTCACGATATGGATATGGACTTGGTCTGATTTCAGGTTCGGTTCGAAACGCTGTCTTGCCGGCACCTAAAGCTGCATTCCTTGGCACTACAACACTGCTATCAGCCATGTGATCACTAGGTCCGGTATGAAACCAACCAACTGGAAGCCATCTGGTGTCAGATTCACCAAGTGTCTGCCAGGGACAGCCAAGATCACGGCGGCGATTTACCGCAGTTCCCGGAATCAATGTGCCGTGGTAAGCCCGCTGCCCGTGTCGTGCTTTCCTTCTATCTTCATCTACGGTATGATCCCCGACGGCCATTGGAGGCCAACAGCAGATTTAGATTTATTCGCCTTCTCGCTCTGCGAAGTCCGCGATTTTTCTTTTTTTCGCGGTTGCCGCTCATTTCGTGTGGAGCACCAACGTCAAGGTGTCCTTCCGGCCACACATAAGAAAACTTCCTAGGAGTGATGAAAATGTCACAAGGCACAATCAAAAAACTGATTTCAGACAAGGGCTTTGGCTTTATTCAAGGCGAAAGTGGCGAGTTATTCTTCCACCACAGTGCTGTTGAAGGCGTTCCATTCGAGTCCCTTCGCGAAGGACAAGCCGTCGAGTACACAGAAGGTAGCGGTCCTAAAGGCCCGCGTGCCGAAGCCGTTCGAACAACGGACTAAGAGTCATTGTTGGGCATCAAAGTAATCGGGCCTCGGTCCGATTACAGCCCGAAACCAGTCAACAGAGAAAACCCCGAGGATTTCAAGGATGTTTCGCTGCCACTTCTGCAACCAAGTGACGCCGCCCGGAACCAAGAAGCAAAACGTAGTCATCGCAACGCGCGAGAAGACGTATCCGTCACGTCGCAGCGAAAACAAGAGAGGCGGGGGACGATTTCGTCCACGCAATGATTCTCACGGCGATGTCGGTGGAAAGGGCGTCGAAACGACGCAAGAAGTACCAGCCTGCCCAGTCTGCGCCGCGAAACAGGAATCCGTTGCACCCGTGATGGTCGCGGAAGAAGTGGCGCCAGCCGTTGATCCAACGGCGGAGACCGCTGCCGCAACTGAGGCTTCCTCGACAGACGACAAGAGCAGTTCCGAGCAGGCCAGTTCTTAAGCCGCCGCCCTGCCCTTTCGATTAAACACATGACCGACGCAAGCAGATCGCTTGCGTCGGTCTTTTTCGTTCATAGGAAGCATCTCAGCTCTCCGTCCCGTGAACTCCCCTTGGTGCACTCGTCACCTTCGAAGCTCTCGGCGAGTTCTTGCCGAGTGCGGCAGCGCCAAAAACCAACTTCCTCCAGGCCGCCGCATTTGCTTGTTTGGCAAAATGAACACGTCATAATGTTGGGCGTTCCGATTCCCTCATTTGAGAGATGACTATGCTCGCCATTCGCCAACTGGCTGTCACCGCTTCCCTCTTCTCCCTCGTCGCCGTCGCTCATGCGGAGCCTGCCGAAACGGCCAAAGAGATTCTCAGTGCCACGCAGACGGAAGGCGGGTTCATCGTTCACCTTGGCTGCGGTAACGGCCAACTGACGATGGCTCTGAAGGCGAACGAACGGTACCAAGTTCATGGACTCGACACGAACGCGGCGAACGTCCAAGCCGCACGCAATGCCATTCGGCAAAACGGAAACTACGGCGAAGTCTCCGTTTCCCAGCTTCGCGACAAGCACCTGCCCTATGTCGACAACTTGGTAAATCTACTCGTGGCGGAAGACTTGGGTGACGTGCCCATGTCGGAAGTAATGCGTGTCTTAACGCCAAACGGCACCGCCTACATCAAGTCAGGCGACCGCTGGACACTAAAGAAGAAACCTCGACCTGAAACCATGGACGAGTGGACGCACTATCTGCACGACGCCAGCGGCAATGCCGTTGCACACGATGACGAGGTCGGCCCACCAAGGCACCTGCAGTGGCTGGGTAGCCCGCGTTGGTCACGCCATCACGACCGTATGGCCAGCATGTCGGCGATGGTCTCTGCCGGAGGCCGCATGTTCTACATCATGGACGAGGGATCGCGGATCTCGATCCAGATGCCACCGAAATGGAAGCTCATCGCGCGAGACGCGTTTAACGGCACAATTCTTTGGAAGCAAGATATTCCGATCTGGCACAGTCACCTCTGGCCGCTCAAGAGTGGTCCAACACAACTTGCACGTCGCCTGGTTGCCACGCAAGACACTGTCTACGTGACACTCGGAATGCGAGAACCGATCTCCGCAATTGACGCCGCGACCGGAGAAGTCCTGGCCACGTACGAACAGACGAAACCGACAGAAGAATTGGTCGTCGAAGGCGACACCCTGTTCGCCTTGGTAAACCCGGGAGAATCAGATCTCACGCGGTACGGGCCGAAGCTGAATACTGGCGACCAAGGACGTGTGGCCCGCGAGCACCGATGGAATGAAAAGGTACGTCGTATCGTTGCTCTGAATCCAAGTGGCGACACACTGTGGCAACGCGATTCAGTGGTAGTGCCTTTGACCCTGGCCGCTGACAGTAAACGCGTATTCTTGCACGATGGCAAAAAGCTGATTTGTCTAGACCGAAGGACCGGGG
>CAYQMZ010000996.1:1490-2704 GCA_964418725.1 uncultured Pirellulaceae bacterium | reverse complement strand
CGCTTACTTCAACCCTCCCTGACCGAGACCTTCCGCTGAGCGTATTGAAGCTCTTCGCTTCGGGGCTCTGTCAGACGGAAGATGGGGTTGTGAGGTTTTTGCAACAGACGTTCGGAGCACGTGAGGCGTGGGCGAACGGTGAACAAACGGCCCGGTTGGCTAAGGACGTTGGCATTGCTGTAGGACTTCTTCAAACCTACCAATTGATTGAGACTTCTAAGGGTAAGACGGTTGCAACGAAGCTTGGACGCGTTTGCGCGGCGAGCGGCCTAGAAATCGAGACGTTTGGCAAGATTACAGCATTCGTAAAGTCAGGGAATGCTTCAGTCGTGGACATTGCCTATCTTGCTGCTGGTGGAAAAGAAACCGGCGCGGAATCTGGCGTAGGCCTACGAATGTCCACTCCCGAGTTCCGTGATCGCTGGCGGTCCTTCTTCAGTTACTTAAAGAACTGTTGTGAGTCGTTGACAAGCAAGCTGACATCCCCGTTTTTAGAGAACTTCGCGTCGAATACCCCGACATATGAACAGGCCAAACAATTGAAGTACCAATCTGTGGCATTGGCGTTCGTCGATGGTGAAAGTACCCGCGAAATCGAAAATAGTTTTGGTGCCCGTGGCGGAAAGATTCGTGCGATAGGTGGAATGTGTTCGTGGCTTGCCGACACCGCCGCCAAAGTTGGTTGGATACTGGGGCATCCGGAAGCGGCTGCTCAGTTTGAAGTTATCTCCGAACGCTTCACGTTTGGCTGTTCTGAAGCGAGCTTGTTTCTCTCGTTCGTCCCGCACCGACTTTACCGAGTAGAACGAGAGAACCTTGTTCAAGCCGGCTACACCTCGTTTCAAGCACTCTTGAATGAAGATGCCACTAAAATCGCTAAGAAGGCTCGCGTCAACCGTAGTCACATTCAAGACTTGCAAGCTTCTATTGTCGCTCACCTTGGTAGTGACTTGGATCTGCAGCTGCAACAACTAGCTCGACTAAGCGCCAAAGGAATCACATCTACTGACGTCGAGGCAGTCTTCTTGGCAAACGGCGTAACACTTGAACGCGAGCTAGAGAACCTCTGCGCTAACCCGTTTTGCAGTCCAACCGTTACTCGAATAACTCAGCAAAATTCAGGCGAGGCAGACCTGAAAATCCTGTTTTCTGACGGGAGCATTGGAATCGCTCAAGTAAATGCCAGAGAGTCGGGACGTCCGGTCGGGGTGGTG
>CAYQMZ010000996.1:0-1480 GCA_964418725.1 uncultured Pirellulaceae bacterium | reverse complement strand
ACCTTCGGTCTTCATTTGCATCGGTCGCCCAGACTTCGATGACGATGCGAAGAAAAAGGCAAACCTTCATGCTCAGAATGGCAGCAATTTCAAGCTGATTCCAATGTCAACTCTTGCCGAAATGTTCGTATGTCATGCCGAAGGTACGATGTCCGCCGAACAGATTGAGAGCGTCCTCAAATCTGAAACTGGCTACATCGATATCGACCGCTTGACGTAGACGGTGACGGCACACGGCAAGTGCCAAGCCGTTGCTGCTGTCCATCTGACTGAGACAAAAGGGGTCAGGAATCGAATCCGGGCTGTTGGTTTCAGATACCCTTCGGACGACTCTGATTCAACTGCTTCTTCGTCGTTTCTCAGTCTGAGCGATCGATCTACAATCGATCTGATCGTTGACGAGATTAACGCACGAGCTCGAAACCGGGGCAACTTCAAATGAGGGATACCCCTTCAAAGTGGTTGGCGAAGCGGGTCGGTTTCGTCCTCTTATTGAATCTGCTACTGGGTGGCAGTTGTTGGGCTCAGACGGACGATGTCTACGACGTTGGCGTGGCCGTTGTGGATATCACGCCGGATTATCCGATTCGGCTGAACGGGTTTGGATTTCGGCGGAAGGCATCGGAAGGCGTCTCGCAGCGAATCCATGCCCGAGCACTCGGCGTCTCGCAGGGCGGTCAGCCGCCCCACCTGCTGCAACAGAACAGGATACAACTGGTTGCGGGGGTCAGTGATAGTTAGTTCGTTCGCCGACAGAAGGAAAGCAAGAGTGAAACCAAAGATTTACACCAAGCCTTTCGCCGCATTTTTTTGTGGTCTGTTTCTCGTGCTCGGCCAGGCCTCATTCGTGAACGCAGATCCTCTGTCCAGAATTGCGGATGACGTTGTTAGACAGACCGTGTTCGATCTACCCGCCAACAAGAAGGATCCTCAACCGACTCGCTACAACTTATGGATGTATCAGAACTTCATGATTTCGGAGGGAATGGATGCACTGGGTGAAGTGACGGGAAACGAAGAGTACAAAAAATATGCGAGCCGGAGCATCGACTTTTTCGCTGCCTATCAATCCAAGTTTGGCGATTCGATGACGGCGGGCCCTGCCGGAACTGGGAAATGGTATTCCAAGCCACGTGAGATGTGGCAATGCGGGATGATCGCTGCATTTGCTGAGCGGCAACGGATTCGGCCAAACCCGGAGTTTGCCAAAGGAATGGCGACTTTTGATGCTTTGCTCGATAAGGCACCGACTTTTTTTAGAGATGGTGTGCTCGTTCGGAAAAAGTCAAACGGTCGTGGGCTGGGACTACAGATCGATGACCTTTACATGATCGTTCCCTATTGGTGCCGGAAAGCGGAACTGCTTGATGAGCCCAAGTGGTTGGATCGAGCCATCGACGAATCCCTGCACTATTTCGAATATCTCTGGGACGAGGAGGACAAGCTGATGCATCCTCTCTGGTTGGGCAAAGACCAAGCC
>CAYQMZ010000995.1:0-2704 GCA_964418725.1 uncultured Pirellulaceae bacterium | reverse complement strand
GATGACGCTTAGAATCAAGCAGACGGCAAAGTTCATCGCGAAGAACATCCAGTATTCGCGGCGCGATGCACGTCCGGAAAAGTTTGCGAAGTTCTTGAAGACGTGTAGGAAGTTATTGATTGCGTTCATGGCTTTCTCTCGTGTGTGAAGGATCGGATCTGACAGGTAAGTCGGATTCACGCCGAACTTGGCCAAGAGAAATCCGCGTTTGAGATTTTTTCTCGACGCGATCGCTTAGGGCGTTAAGAGATACCAGTTTGGCGTTCAATCGCGAGCTGTGGCCTCAAGAGACTGAACACTGTGCGTAGGGCTAGACGCCACGCCAAAGACGCTGGTTGCCTGATCGGTCGGTCAGACACCGTCTGCAGAAAACTACCATTCAGCCGCGAGCCCGACGAACGAGAGAGGGAGATTCGTGCGGGCTGCAGTTGCGGTCGAACACAGTGGTGTTCGGATATTAACGACGGGTGAAGAGCTTCTTGAAGAGCATGCTGATCCCTTTGCCGTTAGGAGCGTCCGATTGAGGCTCTTCAACGCGAAAGTCTGACGCGTGATTGGCTTCCCAGTCTGCAGCAGCATGCTCCCAACCGACGTCGTGACCGGCTCTTTCACTAAGGAAATACTTGTGTCGTTCGATTTCAGCCACTTCTTCAGGGCTACGCTCGATTGTGTCCACGTTTACCTCTCTAGTCCATGTGAACGGTGTGAATTTTGACTCGCCGCTAAAGCGAGAACGGTTCCCCAAAAGTGTACGCCAAGATGAGGCTTTTGTATTCCAGTTTCTTCGGTGCTCAGAACGGGCTAGCAAAGTCGATTCAGGCAGAAATGCAAGCTGCGCCAAACCGCGATACGTACGACGTGAATGATCCGACCAACAAATAGATTGCCGCTAGTTGCTGCTGAGCGAATATCTGAAACTCCCCCGTCAACCCCGCCGGGGAGCGGATTGCCACACGCTAAATCAGCCCGTACGTGCGAGGCGGAGGTGACTTTTTTCAAATGAATTTTTGAAGAATTGGGCGAAAAGAGGATGAGCTCGAACCTCCCAGGGTTGCACATATGTCCAGCAGCCATCAAACATCTGACTCGAAACAGAATACCTGAACGAATGTTGAGTATCCTGAGGAGTCGAGATGATTGGGAATGAGCTAGGGAAGAAGTCCACCCAGAAGAAATTCGAAACGTTGGCGAGATGTCGCGTCGACAAGCATCGGAGAAAACGAGACAGGGCAACGACGAAGTCTGCACTGTTCGAGACACTTGAGCGTCGTGATTTGCTTTCTGCTACCAACTTCGTGTTCAACGAGGTTCTTGCCGATCCGCCAGCTGGAATTGCTGGAGACGCGAATGGCGACGGGAGACGCGACGGCTCGGAAGACGAATTCGTCGAGCTTGTGAACACCGGTGACGCAATAGACATCGGAGGTTGGACCCTCAGCGATGCTGTCGGTGTGCGACACACTTTTCCTGCTCCGACAATCGTCGCGGCCGAACAAGCCGTGGTTGTCTTTGGTGGCTCCATGCCTGTTGGGGATTTCGGTGGCTCGGTCGTTCAGGTGGCCAGCAGCCACTTACTGGGGCTCAACAATTCTGGTGACACGTTGACGCTCCTTGATACGGAAGGCCTATCCGTTTCTTTCTCATACTCGGCCGGGCAGGGAACGGATCAGTCCATCACTCGTAATCCTGATGTTACCGGCGACTTTTTAGATCACTCAACAGTCAATACGGATGTTTTCTCGCCGGGGGTGCGTGTCGGAGGCGAAGAGTTCTTGCCGGCCTCGGGTGATTCGCCGCCTGCTCGTGCAGGTATCAAAACTGTTGGCGGTGATCAGCTGCGTGTCGCTGAGGCGGGCGAACAGGACGAATTAGAAGTCGTTTTGCTGAGACCTCCCACTGACGACGTGACCGTGATTCTGGCTCCAACCGATGAGCAGATCAATTTAGGGAGCGGACCTGGCGCGTTGGTAACACTGACGTTTACTACGACGAATTTCGATACGCCTCAATCTGTCGTCGTGCAGGCGGTGGATGATCATGAGATCGAGGGTGACCATATTGCTTCGTTGCTTCTCGCAGCGGTCAGCACGGACGTGGATTATGGAACGTTGGCTCCGATAGAGATTACTGTACAGATCGCAGATAACGATGTGATCGCAAGTCCGCCCGAAGCTAACACGCCTGAAACCAGTCCGACTGAATCTAGTGTGGTGATCAACGAACTGGATGTTGATCAGGCGGGAACGGATGGTCTTGAGTTTATCGAGTTGTTTGACGGTGGCGCCGGCGATACATCGTTGGAAGGCTTGGTCCTGGTACTCTTCAATGGAAACGGTTCGACGGCTTATCAAACAATCGGACTGGATGGTTTTGCGACGGATGCGGACGGGTATTTTGTGATCGGTGATTCCGGCGTGCCCGCAGTGGACTTTGTCCCGACCACGTTTGATCTCCCTGGGGCGACGAATTTCGGGAGCGATCTTCAGAACGGTGAAGACGGCGTAGCGATCTACTTCGGCGACGTTGCTGACTTTCCAGTCGGTGCGAAAGCGGGACAAGAGAATTTGGTGGATGCGGTCGTCAACGAAACGGGCACAGACGACGACACCGAGTTGGCGTTGCAGCTAGGTGTAGTAGCCGTCTTTGACGAGGACGAAAACGGTCAGGCGAACACACAATCTTTGGCTCGGGGCCCCAATGGAAG
>CAYQMZ010000994.1:0-2712 GCA_964418725.1 uncultured Pirellulaceae bacterium | reverse complement strand
GCGTCATATTCCGTCCGGAGAGTTCGGCCAGCTTCAGCCAAATGGTGAAGCAGATTATAGTAGGGCAAACCGCCACAACAGATCGACCGCCAGATCCGCGGATCTTGGGCCATCAGTTGTCGGAAAATGGCTGCTCGTTATCCTTCGGCTGTACGAGGAAGTCGCTGAATTGCTCGGTGGTTTCGGCGGTACCTTCCATGTCGTACTCGTCCGAAATCAACCCACCAACGAAAGCCTGCATGGTGCGGTTTCCTTCCGTCGACGCATAGTGTGTCCCCACTTCGCTGGCAAAATTCAGCAGATCGTAGACTCGGCACTTGGCGGGCAAGATTCGCTGCCGCTTGGTGCTGATCGCGTCCAAATTTGCTAAGCCATAGAGCATATGAAGGTTGCCCGTCATCTGCCGAAAATCCTCCAGCAACTTAATGGGCTTACGTCCATCATCCAGTCGCACCCGTGACAGCGACTGATACAACTCAAGACACTCGCGAATGGATGCCCACGAGTTCTGGGCACTCTCGAAACGCTGACGAAGCGCCGCGTAGCCCTCGCCGTTGTCGTAGCTTTCTAATGCCCGCACCAGACTATGCCGAACATCCTTGCCAAGGCTAATGTCGCTTCGAAAAGCCTTGGAGTAGCCCACCATTCCATTCGTACAAACCAGCCGCAAAAACGAGAGATGGATTTTCGGATGGCCAAAGCCGTCGACGGGTGTTTCCATCAAGAAACGGTGTTCGAACTCATCGCCGCCGATACTGAATCGACCGGCGCCCGAACGAGGCATGTGCGTGCTGATGATTTGGCCGTTGGAGTAGCGAACATCGGTCCCTTCATAGTCCGCGATAAGCTCGCTGATCTCGTCGAACTGGATGATCGGCCGCCCCGGCGTCGTGGCAGCAAGCAATTTCGCGGACGTACCGGGACGCCGTTCTATGCAAAACTGAATGCGTTGATTTTCCGCTCGTGTCGAGATCCGCTGAAAAACCTCAGGCGGTTCAAAGTACCGAAACACGTTCTCTGAAATTCGAAATCGTTGAAAGAACGATCGCCAGAATCGCTTCGTTGGCTTCAGATCTTCGCCCGCATACTGCATCGAGCGAAATACGACGTTGTTGTTTTCATCTCGATCGTAGCGAATCCGGAACTCGCGAACGTCGCACGTTTTCAACTCAAATTTTAGGTCCTGCATAACGCTCCTTCACTTTCGGCACGAAGTCGAAACTCACGTTGATAATTCAAAAGCACTCAAAGGCCCTCCGAAGTCGGCGCATCCCAGGGCATCTTCCGACGACGGTGCTTGGCCACGATGGGTGGCAATTCGACCTCGGCCTGACTGACGACCAATCGGGCTCGGTTACTAATCTCCACCAGTTGCTCATTGAGCTTCAGTGAACGCCACTGGTCATTCATCCAAGCAAACTGTTCGGCCGGCAAGGCAGTTTTCAAGAACGGGTGTTTTGTGTGCGAACACTGGACAATCTGCTTCATTTCCAAATCAGGACACTTTCGCAACACACGGCCAGCCATCTGAATCGTGCATCCTTTAACCGAAGGACGACAGAAGACCGTTTGCAGAGTGGGGCAGTCAAAGCCTTCCGTAAGAATGTTCATGTTGATCAAAACATCCAGCCGGCCATGCTCGAAATCATCCAACTGCCGATCTCGATCAGTGGTGGCTGTGACAACTTCGGCACGCACTCCCCTGCCCTGCAGTAACTCGCAGCATCGATAGCAGTCTTTGGACTGATGGAAAAAGATCAACGTCTTCCCCCACCTTGCCTGGTCGGAGGCAAAACGCTCGGCCACAGACTCAGCGGTGTACTCGGGAATGGTGAAGTGCCGAAATGGACTCAGGTAACCGTCTTGGATCAAACGGTGAATCCCAGCGTCTTTGATGATCTGGTCAAAGCACAGCTTGATTCGGTCGGTGCGAAACGGGGTCGCCGTCAGCCCCAAGATACGCTTCGGCTTCAACTTACAGTGCAAGTTAGCCATGCTGGAGGCCGCATCATGCTGGGCCTCATCCACGATCAGCATGTCAACGCTGGGCGGATTCTTGTCAAACATCGAAATCAGCTTCAGATCGACGTCAAACCCGCGAGCTCGATTTTCCTCTTCGCACTGTTTCAGTAAGTTGCGACGCATCGCCACCCAACCGATGGATAGACCTTCCCGCTCTTGAAAGTACCTGGCAATCAACAGCCCCATTACCGTTTTACCGCTTCCCGTCGGACTTTCGACCATGACGGAATTCGCCGCGGGATCGATTCCACCTCGGCGGTTCTGAAACTTACCAGCAAACATCTGAATCGCTTTGGCAACGATTCGCTGCTGATAGTCGCGGGGCTCGATCTGTATCCCCTCGAGGGTGTTCGATATAGAAGCGTCAAGCATGCGAGGCTCAGTCCATTGCATTGATTGGTGGTCACAAGCTTATCGTCGACGGGCTTGACACCTTTGGTCTATTGTCGCGGATTCACAGGGAAAGACAACGATTGAATCGTAGCGCAAGCAATCGGACACGGAACGCCCCAAAACAGAGATGATTCCCCCACCGCACGCACGAATGTGCAACCAGTCCTCCAAGCTCCCAGCTTGGATTTCAGTCTCCGGAATGTGTGACTACCAAGGGAACTTCTTTTGTCCACTAGCGTCCCTCCGGCAACTTTCCCTCCAAAACCTTAAACCCAACGCATTGTTCGTCGCGTAGAC
>CAYQMZ010000993.1:0-2713 GCA_964418725.1 uncultured Pirellulaceae bacterium | reverse complement strand
CCGCGGCACACCGCAAAGGTTATTGCGATGATGTTGTCGGCACATGACACGACGAATCTTCAGCCGTAAAAGTCACAAATGAGTAGCTCTAACGCCTACGCAAAGATGAAATCCATATTCGCCCTGGCCATCTTCTCGTTGTTGGTATGTCGCGTCACTTACGCGAACGATCCGACAACGACAGTGAAACCGCCTGAGATTTCGATTCAATTTCTGTCCGCCGAAGCCGGCGGCTTGGTGCTGGCTGACGACCAACTGGATGACTTCATTAGCGGGCTCCACCCCCGCGAAGCCGCTGCAATGATGGGAATTCCACGCGGTGACAAGACACGGGCGCAGAGCCGACAAAGTGCCAAGAAGTTCTTTCGTGAGGCAGCGATGGACTTTGACGCCGACGAGCGGGCCGGTATTTCGTCGGCAGTTCAGGCCGTTACCGAAGCATTCGGCGATCGCTATCCACTATTGGTTCATAGACCTTGGAAGTTTGTGAAATCGCGACGCGACCTGTGCGGCGGATTCTCTTTCACCCGACAGGATTGCATTGTGTTCAGTGAAATGGTCGTCAATCGGATCGTCGAGACTATGGCGTCCGAAAATGATAACAAGCAATCCCGGGATCGCGTCGAATCCCTGTTACTTCACGAGCAAATGCACGTCCTGCAACGGGCAACGCCCAAACTGTTTTTGCCACTCTACGAATCACTGTTCGGCTTCCGAAAAGCACAAGTTAAAGTCCACTCGTGGATCAACGAGCGACAAGTTAGTAATCCAGACGGGCTGTCCGTGAATTGGGTGGCGATGGTTAGAGAAGGCGATCTGTCGGCACCCTATTGGATCGGGACTCTATTGCTTGGTGACAAAGATCCTCATCGAATGGGTTACGACTTCTCCACGGTCGCCGTTCGCCTCAAACAGCAGGACGACGGGGGCTACATCATGCCTCCGGGCAAGAACCAAGAGCAGCCCGATTACATCATGCTGGATGAACTGAAGTCATTCACTGATCGACTTCCGATTCGCGGCGGATATGATCATCCAAACGAAGTGGCGGCATACTTGCTCACCGCCATTACCCACGGTGAGTTGCCACCAAACGTCAGTCAAGACGCACTCGCGGTTCAAAAGGCCGCCACACAATGGTTCTTAGAGCACCTGAAATCGCAGTCGAAGGAATCGAAATGAAATCGAAAGCAGAACTTCAACCCATCATTGATCTCATCGCCTCCGACAAGAGCCCAGTCGGCATGGACGCGGTTTACGTCCACGCATTGATCCTGGATAAACTTGCGAAAATCGAAAAACGACTCGACGCGATCGAAAAGAAGAACGCGTAACCAGACGACCGTTGGCCCCAGACTAGCGCGGCCGAACTGGAACATCGCCCTCGGGTGGCTTTTCTAGAACTGCGTAGATGCTGAAGGTCAGTAGCTCACGCAGCCCTGGAATGCCGCGCAGCACCTCAATCGCCTTCATCGCGGGCCGACTCGTATTGTTCGCCGAAAAATGGATCACTCGCATGTTTGCGTTGTGTATTCGCTCGCGATGAGCAGCGAACGACATTCCATTCAGACCAACATCCTCCAACCCGCGAACAGCTTTCTCATCGGTGCTGAGTCGACTGAATAGCCACCGCTGCGGGAAGATTAGATGCGTCCATGGCAGGTAGCGGTTCATCGGGGCTTTCAGACGGTGATGGTCACCCCACGGCGAGTTGTAGAGTGGCGAATACCCGGTGTACAGCCTTCCGCCGGGCTTCAAAATGTTGCGAATTGCTTCCAAGTAGCGATCCAGCCCGATCACGTGCTCGAACGTCGCTTCCGATAGCACAATGTCAAAGTCACTGAGGTCACTATCCAGAATGTCGCGACACTCGAACCGCAAGACGCCCTCAGTCTCTGGAAAACGTCGCTTCTGATTTTCCTGAGCAAACTCCACCAACCGTTCGTTGATGTCTACTCCCAATACTTCGGCAGCACCAGAGTTCGCCGCCGTGTAGGTCAATGCACCATGACCACAACCGAAATCCAAAACTCGCTTGCCTTGAAAATCAATCGGTTCAGGAAAGCGATCAAAGAAATGCGTGAGACCAGAAAGTCGCTTGTCGAAATAGCGTCGGTTATTTTCGTAAACAGTGGGGTTCATACCTGTCTCCCGACATCAAGCGAATCGATTACGACAACTCAACCCAGGCCTTCGAAGCAGCGCTGGCAACAATCGCCTCGATGACTTTCATGTTTTGCACCGCGTCGGACAGAGGTGTGGGCAATGGCTTACCATCCAAAACGGACTCTGCAAACAGGTCACCTTGAATGGTGTACTGATCACAGATGCCGAACGCGATCTCTTCTGTGTCGCCGCCTTGCTGATGCCACATTTTACAAGGTTTGTCGGGCGGTGCGTTGAACGGGATTTCAATTTCTACACGACCGCACGTACCGAACGCGTTAACCCGCTGAAAAGATACAAGCTGCGTACTGCACGTAAATGTTGCCGTTCCCTTTGAAAAGACCATTACACCTGAGGCGAGTCGATCGACACCAAACTGAGGGTCATACTCAACTTCGCCCAGTACTCGTTGCGGCTCTTCGCCAAACAGAAATCGAGACAGCGAAATGTTGTAGCAACCGATATCCATCAGACCTCCACCGCCCATCTCTTTCTTGTTGCGGATGTTGGCCGCATCATCATTGAAGTAAGAGAAAAAGCTCTGAAT
>CAYQMZ010000992.1:0-2715 GCA_964418725.1 uncultured Pirellulaceae bacterium | reverse complement strand
ATCACACTCGCTTCCAAGCCCGTAGGTAACCCACGACCCCATGCTTGGCCGACCTTGTCTCGTTGCACCGCAATTCATCAGCATCAACGATGGCTCGTGATTGGGACCGTCAGCATGCATGGAGTTGATGACGGCCATTTCGTCCACGTGTTGCGCTGTGTGCTGGAACAGTTCGCTAACGGGAATTCCCGATTCCCCGTATCGGCGGAATGAGAAAGGAGAAGGAAACGCAGCTCCCGTGGGACGTTCTGTTTTTAGGTTCGGATTGGGCAATTTCTGCCCAGCCCAGGTCTTCAACGCTGGCTTAAAGTCCCAGGTATCCACGTGGCTGGGGCCGCCATTCATGAACAGGTGGATGACGCGTTTTGCTTTGCCCGGGAAGTGAGTTGGCTTTGGCAGGAGTGAGCTTTGGCTGGCGGCGGACTCCTCGGCGAATAGGTGCCCCAATCCCAGCATGCCCAGGCCGGTGCCGCAGCGTTTCAGCATTTCGCGGCGGCTCGATCGGAGATCTAGGGCGTGCCGCTGCATCGGATGGCCGTCAATCGACATAGGAGAACTCGTTCGTTAAGAGTAACAACTGAGCCAACTGTTCCCGCTGGGACAATGTGTTCGTTGTGTCGGATGTGGTGTCGGCGGACAAGAACTCGGTCGCGACTTGCTGTTCTTGCTCGGATGGTAAGCGTGCGAAGACCTGCCGATAGATCGCTTCGACAAATTGAGCTGATGCGTCCGAAGAAGAGCGACCTGGTCCTTCAGGGTTAGCTGACAGCGATTGCTCGATCTCACGCGTGATAGATTTTGCCTGGGCGATCACGAAAGGCGAATTCAGCATGAACAGTGCTTGTTGAGGTACCGTTGTTTCGGAACGCTTTTCTGCACTGGCATCAGGGCCGGCGAAATCGAATACCCGCAATAGGTTGGGGAGATCCTGTCGGTCGATGTACCCGTATACAGATCGGCGGGATCCGGCGTTGGGCGCGGAGCTTGGTGTGCGGAATTGACGAACTGGCTTGCCACCCATGCGTTGATCGAGATTGCTGCCGGCAAACAAGAGTGCGTCGCGTAGGACCTCGAATTCCAGGCGACGACGATTCATTCGCCAAAGCAGATTGTTTTCTGGATCGATTGCATAACATTCCGGGCGATCGCCACTGGCTTGCTGGTAGGTGGCCGACAACAGAATCTCTCTGTGCAGTGCTTTGACGGACCAGTTGCTGCGAAGCAAGACATTGGCCAAATGGTCCAGCAGATCGCGTTGCACGGGTTCGTCGCACCGAATCCCAAAGTCGCTGGGCGTCGCCACCAGTGGTCGACCGAAGTGGTGCATCCAAACTCGATTGGCGAAAACTCTGGCGGTGAGCGGGTTGTTCGGGTCGGTGATTTCGTTGGCAAGTTCCAGGCGACCGCTGCCGTTGGTGTAGGGCTTCCTGGCACTCGTTAGCAGCTTGGGGCCTTGTCGTGGAACCTTGTCGCCTCGCCGAGCAGCATTCCCGCGTATAAAGACGCGCGCGTTCATGGGACGCGCTTTGTCGGTGACGACCTTGGCTCGATGGTAGGCAACTGGCTTCGTGCTTTGGATCGAGGCCACAGCGGCCTGCAATGATTCTCGTTGTTGTTTTTCGTCTTCGAAGGCGTATCGATCTAGCTTTCCTCGATCGATCTTGGCCGGCGAATTTGGGTCGAAGAAATACCAAAGCAGTTGGCGGATTTCTGCTGCTTGCTTGCGTCGTGCGGCGTCGTTTGCACCGGCTTCCTTCCAAGTTTCGAGGGCATCTAGCAGAACACCGCTGAACCACTTTGCCATTTTTGACTTTGAAGTGGGAGGGTTCTCTACAAACGAATCGCGGATATACGGGTTGAGGAAATCTCCCGCGTCGCCGCTAATTTCTCTGGCCAGATCCTCTGCTGCCTTTTTGAAATGATCCGCGTCAACGTCAATCAAGGAACTCCACGGCATCAATGTCGGGCTATCGGGCTTTGCCTTCCGTCGAAACAGCGACTTCCACTGTCGAACCAGGTAGGGACGCAGCGCGTCGTTTTCGGTTTTCCTTACCGAGGCACTCAAGTATGCCGGCAGTTGCGAACGGGCTTCTTCGACAACGCGGCCGAACAGTTCATCGTCAAACTGCCGTAGTTGGTCGTTGACTTTGTTGAAGCGTTGCTCGAAATCACGAGCAACCTTAAGCGTGTCGGGTGCACCGATCAGTGGCTTGCTGCTTTCATGGGAACTGTTGAAGACACCGTAGAGTGAGTAGTAATCTTCCGTTGGAATGGCGTCATACTTGTGGTCATGGCAGCGTGCGCATGCGACGGTCAGACCAAGGAATCCTCGGGTGACGGCGTCAATCAGATCGTCTAGGTCATCGTGCTGGTTGTTGAACTTTCGACCAACGGTCAGAAAACCGAGGCCGGCAAGAGCTCGATTATCCGCACCAAGTTCCAGCTTGTCGGCGGCGAGCTGTTGAACGACGAAGTCGTCGTAGGGCAAGTCTTGGTTGAAGGCGCGGATGACATAGTCGCGATAGGTGTAGGACCAGGCGTAGTTGCGGTCGGCTCCGCCGAAGGTGTAGCCGCGTGTGTCAGCGTATCGGGCGACGTCCAGCCAATGCCGTCCCCAGCGTTCGCCATAGCTGGGTGACGCCAGGTATCGGTCCACCAAGCGTTCGTAGGCATCCGGGTGTTCATCGTTCTTGAATTGATTTGTCTCATCGTAGG
>CAYQMZ010000991.1:0-2715 GCA_964418725.1 uncultured Pirellulaceae bacterium | reverse complement strand
CGCATGTCCCGTGTAATAGAGGTAGGCACGTGGATCGTCTTCTTCGAAAGGCAGGATGTCGTCGACGCCGGACGATCGGACTTGTCGAAAGCCCGTCTCAATGGCAATCGCTTGCGTCACGCCACAATGAACGGCCGCGAACAAAATGAAATACCGAAGGTAGCGGCTCGCTTTGGTCATTTGTGATAGAGCGTAGCGTTGCGAGGAAGGGCCAAGTGTCTCTCTGAAGCCTAGCATTCTGGCTCACGAATTGCGTCGATTCGTAGCTCGAATTGAGTCAGCACGCGGGGTGTGAGGAGTACCTACCCATCATGCTCCGCGTGATGCACCCAAAGCAAGCAGTTTCAAAAGAAAAGGCTGGCACAATTGCACCAGCCTTTTGAGGTTTTCAGGCCCTAGCACTCACTGCTGGACCAGCCAGCAGTGGCACCTAAATGTAGGCAATCCCGGCTAAGGGGCCTGTTCGCTACAGGTCTTCAATCAAACCGGACTAACGACGACGTCTGAACAAGCCAGCGGATAGTGCGGCAAGACCGAGCAACGCTAGGCTTGACGGCTCTGGTACCGACGAGGCTTCTGCACCGACAGTCTGCCCAAAGTTGTTGGACAGAATCAGAAAGTCCGCGAATGCAACGTCGCCACTGCAATCAATGTCGCCCTCAGCGTGACCGGCAACTTCGTTGCCAAAGTTGTTGGACAGAATCAGGAAGTCTGCAAACGCAACGTCGCCACTGCCGTCCAGGTCGCCCATGGTATTTGGATCGCAAGATGAAAGTTCGCCGAACACAACAGAACCGGTTGCGGCATCGAAGTTCCAACCTTCCGGAGAGATGGTAGGCGTTCCAGTGACGGTGTCTGCCACAACGATTTGAAACGAATCTCCTTCGGCGACGTCACCTTCGACGTTCAGGAAGAACTCGGCACCTTCGACGTCCAACGTGGTGGTAAAGACATCTGCGTCCGGGTTATCCAGCACAAACGCATCCGACGTTCCGTCTGCGGCATTGATTTCGAATTCCCATCCTGAGTTAGACGAGGGAACCGTTCCGCTGATGTCTGCGCTCAATAACTCTGGCGGAGTAGATGGAGATCGAAGGTGAGTGTCGGGCACGAGCAGCACGGCAGCATCTTCTTCAAAGACGCCGTCGCCTTGAACACTCGGCAGGAACTCGCCGTCTTCACCAGCGTCCCAATACAGCATGCCATGGTCCCCGCCGCCGCCTTCAGCCATATTGAATTCGATGGCAAGCCATTCACCGCCTGCTGCAATATCATCGAAATCCGCTTCTGCGATCACTCCGCCGCCGTTTCCGTTGCTCAGTGCATTCGTCCAGGCATTGTCGTTGATCAGTACGTCAGCTTCACTGTCTCCGGCGATTCCACTTCGGTCGATATCAATCGCGAGATACGTGAAATCGTCGACACCGTCCATGAACGTAACGACTGATTCTTCGATAAGGATTTCGCCTTCAAGTTTTACGGTGTAGTTGTCACCGGTGATGACGCCATCAACTTCAGCAGGGTACTTTTGGACGTCGAGAACGTCGTCGCTACCCGACCACCAAGTGCCATCCTCTGATTGGAAGTACGGTACGGCTGGGTCGTTGTTGTTGAAAATCGCATCAACACCTGCTTTGCTGCCAGGGTTTGCAATTGCGTACCACGACTGCCCCAGCCCTGGCACGTTTTCGCCGGCTTCGCCGAACACCTGATTGGAACGATTGCCAGACACATTCTGATTTCCAATTCCGCTGCCCGCGACGCTTACCGGAGGAAGCGTTGTCGTCTCGCACTCTCCGTCGCAAGCAACGATTTGGAACCCGGAGACTCCACCCCGAAAGTCCCCGATGCCATTTGGTTCTTCAGGGCCAACCTGATTGCGACGTCCGAAGATATTCAATTCATCACCGGAAAGGGCGCCAATCTTGAAGTAGGTTGGATTGTTTTCCAGGCTCAGTGCATTGATGTAACCCACCTCTGGATCGAAGAAAGATCCGTTATCCGTGACGGGATCTTCGAAGACTCCATTGCTGAAATAGTCGGTGCCGTTGACTTGTGTCGTAAGTCCGCGACCTCCATTGCCTGCGTCGGACGAACCGTATACGTAAAGGTCGTAGTTCTCGTAAGGAATGCCGGTCACAAGGATGTTGGCTCCCTCGCCGTTATCGTCGAGCCAACCGTTGACCATCATTTCGTCTTCGGTCGTGGCCCCGGTTCCTCCCCAGGTGTTTGCCGACCCCGACCATTCTACAGCCGCACTGGTTTCGGTTCCGGAGTCGTCGATGAGGCCATATAATAAGCCCGCATCTAATAAGAAGTCATCCCAGTTGCAGTTTGATACCGGGACAACGCCAGCAACTTCCGGCGTCGGGTCCAATCCGCCAATCGTAACCCCAACTCCGCCAGCGTTGTCGCCTGCGAAGCTGACGCTAATAACCTGTCCAAAACTAGGCGTGGCAAGTGCAATGCAAACGCCTAGAGCAAAAAGAATTCTCATCAATTGATCCGATTAGTGATAGGAAACGTTAGGGGGTGCCCCTAGTAACGAAGCGAGACCCAGTACAGCGTACTGGGTCTCGGTAGTCAATTTCGGTTTAGGCTGTAAAGCCACTAGCTACGACGTCGGAGGCCCAATAGACCGACGACTGTCATCAGTAGCATGGTCATCGACGCAGGCTCTGGAACGGCGTTGGTGATTTGGAAGCCAGCAATGCC
>CAYQMZ010000990.1:1430-2715 GCA_964418725.1 uncultured Pirellulaceae bacterium | reverse complement strand
GTATTGCTCGGCATCGGACTCAGCTTCTTCCTTGATGACTGATTAACGCGTTCAGCCCGCAATCTGCGGTTTTCGGTACGTTTCAGCAATCGACGTCGCAACTCGATACACTGTGCGAAGTTGCAACTGATCAACAGTTTTGGAAATCCGAATATGTACCCGTTCCGTGCCGTTGTGGCCTTCGCGACCTGCGTTGTTCTCCTGACTGCCAGCTTTGCGTCGGCAGCTGAAAAGAACATTCTGTTCATCATCACTGACGACGAGAGTCCGACCCTGGGATGCTACGGTGATACCGCAGCGACCACACCGGCAATCGACGCCATCGCCAAAGATGGATTGGTGTTTCGAAACGCGTTTGCCACTACGGCGTCGTGCAGTGCCAGTCGAAGTGTCGTGATGAGCGGACTTCACAATCACCGCAATGGTCAGTTTGGACACCAGCATCACTACCACAAGTTCGCGTCCTTCCACGATGTGGTCAGCTTGGCATTGCCACGTGTGTTGGCGAACGCTGGTTATCGCACTGCCCAGATCGGCAAGTACCATGTCGCGCCCGAGGCCGTGTATCACTACGAGACGTACCTAAACGGTCCCGGTCGTAATGCGGTGCAAATGGCCGAGAACAGTCGCAAGTTCATTACCGACAAGAGCGATGATCGACCATTTTTCTTGTACTTCGCAACCACGGATCCTCATCGTGGAGGCGGTACGGATCGCAATTCGACGCGTGAATTGAAACCCGATCTGTTCGGGAACAAGCCCAACGACAAAGCCTACCCTGGTGTCGATGAAGTTATCTATGACCCGAGCAAGGTCGTAGTGCCGCACTTTTTGCCGGATACTCCTGAGACCCGCGAGGAACTAGCGCAGTACTACCAGTCATGTGCTCGCGTTGACCAAGGTGTTGCTCGCTTGGTGGAAATCCTCAAAGAGGCCGATCTGTACGATAAAACCATGATCGTGTTCACTTCCGATCATGGCATGGCGTTTTCTGGTGGTAAGACCACCGTCTACGAAGGCGGCCTAAGAGTGCCCATGGTTGTCCGCAATCCGTACGAAAAGCAACGCGGCGTCGAATCCGAGGCAATGGTCAGCCACATTGACATTACGCCTACGTTGCTCGATTTCGCCGGCGGTCTAGATCACACGAAGAACGCTCCGAAGAAACTGACGAACGCCAATCGTTTCTGGCGTGAACGCGGTGAGAACCTGAAGGAGAATCGGGATGGCGGCGAGTCGTTTGACCACTACCACGGCAAATCGTGGTTGCACTGCACTGCGGATG
>CAYQMZ010000990.1:0-1420 GCA_964418725.1 uncultured Pirellulaceae bacterium | reverse complement strand
TTCACGAAATCCAGATGTACTATCCGATGCGGGTTGTCCGCGACGACAAGTACAAGCTGATTTGGAACATTGCTCATCCATTGCCTTATCCGTTCGCCTCGGACCTATGGGCGGCGAGCAGTTGGCAGGCTCAGTGGGCAAAGGGGATGGACGCTCCGTATGGCAACACAACGGTGAAGGGCTACGTCCAGCGGCCCGAGTTTGAGCTATTCGATATGTACAAGGACCCGCATGAGACGAACAACTTGGCCAGCAGCGAAGATCATCAGGACATTCTTGATGAATACAAAGCGAAGCTGAAGCAGATGCAAAAAGAGATGGATGATCCTTGGATCATGAAGTGGAAGTACGAGTAAGCAGACGGCCACGCGAGTGGGCCGACCGTCGTTGGTCTCAGAATTTCCAGTGCTCGTCAAAGAAGCCAGCCGACATGACCTTACCCGCGGCTTCCCCATTGGGTGGCTGGGAAATGTCAATGATGGCCCAGTCTGGCAGTTTTGGGTTTTGCCACGAGTTGGTCACGTCGTGGGACTCGCGAAACGTCGGTCCGCTGTTGAGTACAACGTACTTATTCGGATTCAACGGATTTGGATAGATCATTTGCGGAACGTAGGTGCCGCTGTCCGGTAGCACGGACAGCTTTTGTTGGCCTTCTTCTCTCACGCTCGGCGGCAGGCTGCGAAAAACACGTTTCAACGTTTGATTGGTTTGGGCGTCACCGAACAGAATCAGGTGACAGTCGCGAATATCCTGTTCGGTCACATCGGTCGCTCTCTTTTCCGGCAACTGTCCACGGAACAAAGCAGACCATCGGTCTCGCAAGTGTTGCAATTCAAATTGTGTCCACTGTTCTCGAAGTGCGCTCTGACTCACTTTCGTTGGTGTGACTACCAAAAAGTGATCTAGGAAAGCATCATCGATTGGACCCTGTAGCCTGCTTTTCTTGGACAACTTATTGGGCGTTTTTAGCGTGCCTGTCTGCCATTTAGGTGAGCCCGTTGTCGGCTGATTGGCCCGATGAAACGTGCATGTCCGCTCGGCTGCCGGCAGTGTTGTGCCATCGACAACCACCTTTGAAATGGCTTTCGGCAATGGGCCAAGCGTCAGTTGAGTGACGCCAGCAGTCTGGCAAATCACTGTGTCGTCCTTCAGTTCCGCGTCGACTCTTGAGTCCTGCCAGTGTTTTTCGAGTCGGTCGATTTGCACCCAGTGCATACGAGAGTAACGCAGCGTTTGAGTTTGCAGATGTACTTTCGGTGGAGTCTCCGGCGGCGACTGGCTGACAGCTGCGGTCATTTTCTCCATGATCGAAGCCAGCGAATCGGGATGGTACTTGTGTCCCATTCCCGGTCCGATTTCGTGATCGAGTCGCCGACCTTCCGCCTTAAAAGCCGCCTCCATGACGCGCGCGGCTTGGATC
>CAYQMZ010000989.1:0-2718 GCA_964418725.1 uncultured Pirellulaceae bacterium | reverse complement strand
CCTACTTCACCCTCCGGCTGGGTGGGTCGAGCGCCGCGTGGGGAGGGCTTCCTGTCCTGAATCAATAGATGCCTCGGTGCCTCAGAACCCTCTCCTCGCCTGTGGATCGATTCTCCCGGAGGGAGAGTGAAGCTTCTCGGCAAGCCTGCAATAAATAACCATCAACACGGAACGGACTCACCACCCTAGATGGCAGCCTTCGGTTTCTTGTCGGCGAACCAAACGTAAAGGCAGGGCACAACCAGCAAGGTCGTGATGACTCCGGCGATTAGGCCGCCCACTACGGCTCGGCCGAGAGGTGCGTTTGCTTCACTTCCGCGAGCCAGTGCCATCGCCATCGGAGCCAAAGCCAACAGCGCGGCGATCGCCGTCATCAGGATAGGACGCACGCGCAGGGAAGCCGCTTTCCGAATTGCGTCCAAGGGGCTCAAGTCTTCGTTGGTGCGAAGGCCTTGTGCACAATCGACGAGAATAACCGTATTCGCCACAACGACGCCGACCATGAAGATAACAC
Source organism: uncultured Pirellulaceae bacterium (assembly GCA_964418725.1). GTDB lineage: Bacteria > Planctomycetota > Planctomycetia > Pirellulales > Pirellulaceae > CAYNJG01. The sequence goes on along the minus strand of CAYQMZ010000989.1, from coordinate 2,204 downwards.
CGAGCAGCGATTGCACATTGATGGCAGTCCCGGTCGCCCACAGCATGAGCACCACGCCGATCAAACCGAACGGCACTCCACCAAGGATAGCCAGTGGAAGTTTGAATGATTGGAATAGCGTGACGAGTAGTAGGTAGACCAGCAATGAAGCCAATGCGAGTCCGCCTCCGAGATTGACGAACATGTTTTGCATTTTGACGTACTCGCCGCTCATCTGGATCGAGATACCCTTGATTGTCTTGCGAGGAGGCGCCAACGCGTCCAGTTTCGAATCGGGATCGTTCAGCGACAGGGACTGTGGAGCAGCGAGCGAAGTGCCGGCCATCATGACTTTGCCGGCTTTTTGTTTGGGTTGCGTCGCGCCGTCGGATGAGTCGGCTTTCGTAAGCATCCCATCATCGTAGAAGAGAGGTTCGTCGTCGAAAGCGTCGATATAGGGAGCCCATGTCCCATCCTCATTCCTCGTGCCGAACTGGTTAAGGACACCCACCACTTCATCAGCAACGTGTCCAAGATCGCGTCCGTCGATGCCAAGCACCAACTCAATGCCGTTTTGAAGATCTTGGTGAACTACTTCAGTAGGAACCGTCGATTTTCGCACCGTCACAAGATTCCGCAACGGAATGGAGGCACCTTGCGTCGGGCTAGTGATGGGGATGTCCAGTAATGTTTCAAGCGAAACGATCGAATCTTCGGAGTACTGCACGCCGACGTAGTACTGACCCTTGCTGATCGGGTCGATGAAGAAGTTACGTTTGTTGAATTGAATGCTGCTGTTCAGGGCCGCCACGATGTTCTTCACAACATACGGTAAAGGCAATTCCAAGTCAGCCGCTCGATCACGATCGATGTCGACGATGTACTGCGGGTAGTCGAGTCGTTGCAGCACGCGAGCGTCAACCACGCCATGGATGCCTTCGACTTTGGACTTGAGGTTCTCTGCGATCGCCCTCATCTGATTCAGATCTTTGCCACCGATGCGAATATTGATCGGTGTCGATTTGCCTCCGTTCATTGCAGATCGAATCATTCCGCCCGTGTCGAAACCTACTTCCAAGTCTGCGAAGCGTTGATCATTAGCCAACTGCCAACGCAACCGACGTACGTACTCTTGAGCACTGTGGTGCCGATGATGGGAAAGCTGCACCTTGACGACGCCATCCATCGGTCCTGTATTGGGGGTGTACGCTGCGGACCAATCAGCTACCGCGCCGACCTCGGAGATAACAAGCTCCAGATCTTCGCCGATCGATTGCCGGATCAGGTCCTCGACTTCGGCGACGCGTTCTTCGGTTGCTTCTAGCTTTGTTCCGCTGGGTGCTCGCACGGTCATTTCGAACGAACCCGAATCCACTTCCGGAAAAAATTCGCGCTTTAGTGACGGAACGATTCCTGCCAAGCTGCTAACTAGCAGTACGCTTGCCAAGCAGACGACGCCCGCGCGATAACGGAGAGCAAAGTCTAACCAGGCAAGATAGCCGAGTGAAAAGTTCTCGAAAGTCCGATCCCACGCCGCGAAGACACGGGCTCCGATCGATTTCGCCTGCGGCTCCGCGTTACCATCGTTGCCGTGGTGTTCGCTTGGGTGATGCGACTTTAACCAAGCTGCACAGCGATTGGGGACAAGTGTTAGGGAAAGCAATAACGCAGCGACCATGGCAAAGCTGAGCGCTAGTGCCATGGGTCGGAAAAGAAACTCGCCCAACTCGGGCAGGAAGGCCAGCGGAGTGAGCACGATTAGCGTGCACAAGGTTGCGACCAGAGCAGGTTGAGCCACTTCTTCTGCACCTTTGATGGCGGCATCTGTCGGAGACATGCCTTCTTCTAGGTAGCGATGTGTGTTTTCAAGGCAGATCACGGCCAGGTCAACAAGCGGACCGATCGCCAGCGATAGTCCGGCCAGCGTCATGACGTTGATCGTATTGCCCGTGACGTGCAGTGCTGCCAAAGCAGCCAAAACAGAAAGCGGGATAACCAGCACGGCAATTGCCATCATGCGTCCGCTGCCTAGAAACAGCAGGATGACGAGCGAACACATGACTGCGCCCAGAATGCCTTCTTCCACGAGGCTTTTGATTGCGTGCCGGACATATACCGATTGGTCCATCACCAGTTTCAGATCGATTCCATTCCGCGAAAGTCGATTCTGCATCGAATCCAGCGACGTTCGGATCGAATCCACGACACTCAGCGTGCTGGCTCCG
>CAYQMZ010000988.1:0-2721 GCA_964418725.1 uncultured Pirellulaceae bacterium | reverse complement strand
TCACCATTCGTCGGCTTTTGGTTACCGCTTTCTAGCTTCGCGACGGAATCAGGATAGGGACGATCAATTTCAATCTGCCGTTACACCGTCGCTGCCAACGCGGTGGTCGGTCGAGCGATACGCAGGGCTGAATGTTCTCTCGATGCAGCCCTCGCCACATATTGGTTGGTGGCATGAGCACGCTGACGATAGGCCCTCGAATTCCGAATCAAGGCAGCAGGCACTACGCCCGGAATAACCGACACAGAACGAACTCTGGCTTCCGGAAAATCGGTACGGTCAACGTAGCTTGCACGCGGTCCGGATGTTTCATTCTCTTTTCGTAGATTCCGTAATTGGTCCGGAGGCACTGTAAATAGACTGAGTCCCAACAACTCTGATGGGGGCACAGATGAACGATTTTGACCTGAATGACCTAGACGATCTCTGGGACGAATATCAAGCAGCCAAAGCCGTGGAGCAGGAGTTGGGTGTTGAGGACTTTGTGCGGAGAAGAGGCGGCACGAATGTCGAGGCTGCTGCCTTTCTGGATGTGGTCGACGGACTGAGTGAATTGCCGAAAGGTGAAGAGCCAACACCCGAATTCTTCGGATCTCACCAAATCGTTCGCACGATCGGAACCGGCGGCATGGGGATCGTGTACGAGTGCCAACGCGAGGATGGGAGTCGATACGCGTTGAAGGCAATCGATCCTACCTGCTTGCTGCTGCAAGGGTCTTCTAGGTTCCATCGCGAGTGTCGAATTGCCTCGTCGTTGGATCACCCAAACATCGTTCCGATCTTCGACTTTAACGTCCGAGATACTCAGCCATGCCTCACGATGAAGCTGATTGAGGGGCCGAATCTATCTGAAATCGCGTGCCATGACTGGAGCGATGATTCGTCGATTCTGTCGCCTCATCAGGCGATCGCTAGGTCTATTGCTAAGCGATTGGCCGGAAACTGGGAAGCACAAGCTCGGATCGGTATCGCCTGTGCTGACGCGCTCGCACATGCTCACCATCGTGGCGTTCTTCATCGAGATGTGAAACCGGCCAATATCCTGATTGATTCTGAGTTGAAGTCCTGGATCACCGATTTCGGGCTCGCGAAACGACACAGTGACGACGGTCGCGATGCAACGATAACTCGGAACAGCAATCTCTTGGGGTCGCCACGCTATATGGCGCCTGAGCAGATTCGAGGAGAAGCGGACGAGCGGAGCGATGTGTTCGGCTTGGGACTTGTGCTGTACGAAATGGCCATCATGCAGAACGACGGCAGGAACGCACGGCGGGACATTTGGAAAGGCGGATTGAGCCAGGTAAGCAAGTGGAACCCAAACGTGCCCGCTCAATTCGAAATGATTATTCGAAAGGCTGTGTCGGCGGATGCGGAGAAGAGATTTCAGTCTGCATCAGAACTTAAAGATGCCTTGCAGGACTTTCTACGCAACCACTGTGCTTCGAATCGACAAGGTTGGACAAGCCAGCTACGGAGCCAATGGCGACAGGTTCTGAACCGTGGTAAGGCGCAAGACGGCGCGTCGAGCGTTACTCGACGATCGTACTTACCGACTGCTTTGATGTTGATTGCGGTGGCCGGTCTTTCAGCGGCTGCGAGTCGAGTTGATGTTAGAAAACTGGTTCGCCCGTTCAAGAACGTCGAGCTCGTAAATGCGTCAGATTTTTACGCGACCTCCAATGAGGCTCTAGTAAATCCCGAGTCGCCAATGAGCCAGCGGACCAGTTACCATTCGCGAGGCCCATCGATTGGTCCTGATGGCACGGCACGAGTTGCGTACACGTCGAAGCACCAAGATGGCGACGGCTACGGAATTTTTTCCCGAGCATTGGACAAAGAGGGGAAGCTGTCGTCCGAGACGTCAGTGAATCGAGAATTTAAGGGAGACCAGAAACACTCAAGCGTCACGTATCTCCCGGATGGCAGCTATATCGTGACGTGGGATTCGCGCGTCGACGTTTCCGAACGAGGCTACGACGTCTATTGCCGGAAATTTGCTGCGGATGGAAGACCGCTAACCGGCGATGTGCTCGTCAACGAGGTCACCGATGCGTATCAGATCTATCCGAATGCCGTTGTTGACAGGAAAGGACAGATCACAATCGCCTGGCGAAGTCGCGGTCAAGATGGAGATGGCTATGGCGTGATTGTCCGTCGGTTCGATTCAAATCTGAAGCCGTTGGGTAGTGAGATGGTAGTGTCGAGCGAAACCGAGGGCGATCAAAAGAACCCAATGCTGGCGGTCGACTTGCAGGGTGATGTGATGATTACGTGGCACCAACGCCCGTCAACGTCAGAGCATTGGGAAGTTCGATCCCGTTCGATGTCTCGTGACGGTCGACTCGGGAAAGAACACCAGGTAACACGGCTCAATGAAGATATCTTCTCTTCGTTTAACGCTCGCATCGCTGCCGATTCGCTGGGCAATTTTCACCTTGTGTGGCGACAGTTAGATCACCAAGGCCGTAGTTCGATCTGCTACCGCCAGATCCGTGATGGGAAATTGACACCTGCCACCCAGGCCAGTCCTGAATCACATCGAAAAGCAAAACGTTGTTCCGTCGCGGTCGTTGGGTCACAGGCGATTGTCGTCTGGGAAGGTGCTCCGACTTCGGATGGTGGCAAGGATGTGTTTGGACAACTGATGAACGAAGATGGATCTCGCGATGGAAGCTGTTTTCAAATCAATCAAGAGACGCCTGGAGATCAGTACCAACC
>CAYQMZ010000987.1:0-2737 GCA_964418725.1 uncultured Pirellulaceae bacterium | reverse complement strand
GCTTTGGCGTGATGGCTGGCGATGAACTCTGCGGTTTCCGTCTGATGACACTTCCCACAATCCTTGGGTGTGACGACGGTCGCAATCAAAGCTCCGTAGTGGTCAAAGCCGTCGATGTCACCTTTTTGCGCCTGATGGCACTCGACACAGCCGACACCTTTTACGGCGTGAGTGCTGCCTTCCCAATGATCGATCAAGCCAGGTGACGACTGATTGTGGCAATCAACACAGGCCTTCGAGCTCGTTGGAATCGCAACCGGATGTGGTACTAAGCCCGCTTCAACTCGTTTCCGCGCAACCTCCATGTACTGGACGAGGATAAGCGATGCCAGAAACAGGAGTCCCAAGAAGCCGATGATGATCTGTTTGGTTTTGAGCGACATGTCGATTGGTTATGGGGCGAGGGATTGAAGATTGACGACGCGGCGAGCTTCTGCGGCGTGCGTGATCTGTTCGGCACGCGCTGGTCTTTCGAATTAAATCGGATGCACGTTAGTGAGGTACCACGGCCTCCCAGACGGTTAGCCCGATCAGTAAAAACGTGGCGACGATGCCGATGTAGACGCTGATGTCTTCGTTCTTGGTGAGCTTTCGCAAAACGGCATCGATCCATGGCCACAAGAACATGGCGGCTACGATGAAGCCGGTGCTGATGACGGCAAATGTCAGCGAAAATAGCTTGAGCCAGCGGAAGGAAACGTAGAAAAACCATTCTGGCTTGATGACTTCGGGAGTCGTCAGCGGATCAGCCCTCGGTCCCATCGTTGCAGGGAAAACCGTTGCCAAGGCGCTTAGCAAGATCATGAGCACCAAGCCCATGATCAGTTCCGTCATCATGTGATCGGGAAAGAAATTGAAGTGGCCTGGCTTGTCTTTGGGTTCGTCTTCGAACCGATACTCAGTAACGCCGTGCATCCGAATGAATGCAATGTGGACAATCACTAGTAGGATGATCGTGGCCGGCAAGACTGCAGCGTGCAGAATGTAAAAGCGAGAAAGTGTTCGAGAGTTGTAGCCATCGCCACCTAGGAGCATTTCTTTGGAAAAACTGCCAATGACGGGAACTGCGTCACTAATGTTCGCGGCAACGGTGGCTCCCCAGTAACTGAGCTGCTCGAACACCAGGCTGTAGCCGGTGAAGCCGGTCAGCAGCGTACACATCAGCAACGCCATGCCGATCATCCAGTTCAACTCACGCGGCCGACGATACGCCGCGGTGAAGTAGACTCGCATTTGGTGCAAGATGACCGTTGCAATCATGAGCGTCGCGGCCCATTTGTGCAGGCTTCTCAGGTACCAACCGAATGTTGCTTCGTGCGTGATGTACCGAATCGACTCGTATGCCGTTTCTGGTGCCGGCTGGTAGTAGAACGCGAGGAGGATTCCGGTCACGATCTGAACCACGAACAAGTAGGCCGGAGTTCCACCTAGTGCGAACCACCAGCGTTTCAAGTGATTCGGGACCGGTTCATTGGTCAGTTCGCGTAGTTGATCGCCGTCAACAGGAACCCGCTCGTGTAGCCATGAGCTGATTGAATTCATGCTCGGCCCTCCATCGGTGCGGGAACGCCATCGGTGGAGACCTCGATGTACAGCAGACCGTTCTCGACCTTCAGCGGATACTTGGTTAGTTCTTGGTTTGCCGCAGCCGGCGGTCCTTCGGTGGGCTTGCCACTGGAGTCGAACGCACCGTTGTGGCATGGGCAAAAGAAGCGATCGTTTTGGGCTTCCCAGTGGACTGCGCAACCAAGGTGCGGACACACGCTAGACAGTGCAATGAACTGGTCGGCGGTGTCGCCGCTGCCTTGCCGAGCGATAACGATTTTCGCTCCCGATGGTGTGGTGTACGGCAGTGATTCGCCTTGGATAACACTCTTCGCGAGCGATACGAACTGCCAGGTTTTCTTACCACCCTTGGTAGGATAGAGGAAACGAACCGCTTGTATGGCCAATGTGCCGTAACTGGCGGCCAAGCCAACGGCCATTACAGCGAAGCTGATCCACCCCAAGAAACCTCGACGTTGTGATTCGTCTGGCTTGGGAATGCTTGAATTGTGTTCCGCCATTTAGTGAGCCTGGTTTGGGTTCAAAAAGTGCCCCGCGTTCTGACAAACGGTGCGGTCGCTGAACGTGGGACAGGAAATTACGCGCGCAGGAATCGTTGGGTCAATGTGCGTAGCCGCACAGTCGGCTCACTGTTTCTCCTCAACTGGTTCGACGGACGGAGCATGACTCGCTGCGAACCGTCGGGCTCGCTCGCTATCCTCGGGGCGGACGACGATGGAAATGGGCATCGAGTCGAGCCCTGCGAATCCACCTTGCTGGCCACCCATCACTTCCGATCGAATTCCATTTTGTTGAAGTGCGTTCTTCAGAATCGACGCGTAGTGAGGATCGTGCGTCGAGAAGACTTCCACCAAATCTGCTGCGTCTTGGTCGAACGGCGAAGCGGATTGCCCGTCCACCGCGTCGTTGGTGTCGGAAGTCTGCGATTTCGCTGCTGGCTTCAGAACGAGTACCGGGCACTGTGCTGTTCTAACAACCTTTTCGGTCGTCGAACCAAGTAGCGTCTTCTTTAGCCAGCGACTGTCATGCGATGCCATCACGATGAGACCGGCCTGCGTTTCTTTGGCGACGCGAGCAAGCGTTTCGCCGGCATTGCCAAAGTGAACTTCGAATCGCAACGTATCGAGATCGCGATTGGCCGAATTCCAATGCTGCTTTACGAACTCTTTCA
>CAYQMZ010000986.1:0-2739 GCA_964418725.1 uncultured Pirellulaceae bacterium | reverse complement strand
GGCGAATGACGTTCCCGTCGACCGAGCAACCCACCAAGCTCCTCCGTCGTTCCGTCCGATGATATCGCTCAAGCCGTCGCCGTTTACGTCGGCCACTTGGACTTCAGCCCAGTTTGCGGACGCAGGCCAGACACCCCAGAATTGTCCGCTGGTCAGCGACTGATCGCTTGTCAACGAAACCCACCACTCACGTCCGACGCGACCGGCTACATCGAGGACATCGTCGCCGTCAAAGTCACCGACAATGGCGTTGTCCCACGTGACAGAGCCACTCCAACTGCCGAAGAATTCAGTGTTAAATCGCGTGCCGTTGGAGCGAGCGATCCACCATTCACCGCCGTCGGTTCGTCCGATGATGTCATCGAATGATGGCAGACTGTTGTTGGTAGTCGGAGTGAGATCGAACGCCTGGGCCTTGTCAAAGACCAGTTCGTCCCCGCCACTTTCGCCAACGGTACGCAGATTCGCTGTCACCGTGCCGCCAATGTGCAGATCGATTTCATCGATTCGGAAGTCGCCGTTGGGATCCGTTGTGGCGGATGGTTCAGGGCGAGTGAAACTGAGGTTATCGAACAAGTTGAAGGACGGGGTGGGCGTGAAGTACGCTTTCACCACGGAAATGTCCGCTGATTGACGAGTAATGGACAGTGTTTCGGCGGAGTCAACAAGACTCTGCGTCGTGTCTGTCGCCAATTCATTGCCGTTTGCGTCGAAGGCTTTCATCTCAGCAACCGCCGCCAACTGCGAGCCAATGTTCGAAGCGTCCAGGCTGACCGCTTCGACTGGATCAAGAAAGTCCAAGCGAAGCGATGAAACACTGCCTTCGAAAGTGTTATTGCCCGTGGTCGCTTCCGCCGCGTTCGTAACTGCCAGTGGCGGGAAGTTGTTCAGCAGTCCCTGATCGTCTTCCCGGCTAATTGTCACGCCGGGCCGTACCTTCATAACCTCGGTGCTATCGGGAAAGTCATCCGGCTCAACCGACGTCGTGAAGCTGTCATGCTGACCGTTGCCGTTCACGTCGACATAGACCACCAGGTTCTCGATGCCGTTTTCGTTGGGCTCTCGTTCGCCGTTTCCATTGGCGTCGTCAAATTTCGAGCCGACGACGGACGAAAAGAAATTGGCACCACCAATGTGGTTCAGTTTCGCTCCGACGAAATCGCGATAGGCTTCGTTGCCAGGGAAGCTGGCGATGTGGATGTTCTGTGAGTCCGAGGCAAGATCGACTCGGCCGACTACCAAATCGTTGACGCTGTCGCCCTGACGATCTCGTCGGGCAATGTAGCCGGCATCCTCAACGTCCACCGTTTCAACACCCTGCGGCGCGGTACTTTGGTTGCCTCCCTCACGAATCAGGACGTTACCGTACACGGCATCACCCGCTTGCCCGCCCTGATGATTTCCATTGATAGAAATCGCGTCGATGATCGTCCAGTTTGCAGCGTCACCGTCCAGGACCCCGTCATCGTTGGTGTCGTAGTCGATGAAAATGTCGGGGACCGTAGAGGATTCGACCAGCATGAATGTGTTCGAGCCGAAAATATGCTCGAAGTCATCACTGATGATCGTATCGTTTTCGTACATGCCGGTCGGCAGTCCAGCGAAGTCGTCAGTTCCCTGGAAGAAGGTGGACAGCGGGTCTGGCGTGAATGCGTTGGGGCCTTGAGCGATCACCAAGTAACCATTTTGGCCTAGCGTCAAACCACTCAAGTCGAAGCGGGCGTTAACCTCACCCATTCGGTTGTTGTCGGCGTCCCCATCGACAACGATCATGTAGGTCCCTTGGGGCAGCGTCTCATTGGCCGGCCCGTGGATCTCGAAGTAACGATCGTCGAAATCTGAAAACGCAATCGGTTCGAAGAGGATTTCGCTGAATGCGATGTCAGCAGCCAGCAGATGGCGCGACTCGAGGTGTTCACCGAGTCGACGGCGGCTCTTGCGCTTCGTTTTGGAGAGCCGCTTCTTCTTGGACTGCGTGCGCCAGTTCGAAATCATACCGAATGGAAAGAGCTTCATCGTTTAAGTGCTTGCGATTCTGCATGCGAGGCATCAATCCATTCCAGCCGACGCGTTGATTCAATTCTTCACTAGTCCCTTTGCTAGTCGCTGTGGAATCAACTTTGCAAATCTCGAACACCACTCCTAGATGTTTTGTCCGCTTTCGGCGTGATGTGCCTAAAACCGGTGTCGAATGCAGCAGTCGGTGAAAGCGTTGCACTTATTTCGATTTGAACCATTGGTGAAGAGGTCACCAATTTGTGTCGGCAGAGGCCGCAAAAGAATAAAAGGCCGCCCTTCCGGATAGAAAGGGCGGCCTTGTGCTACATGCTGCGGTAGCATTTCGAACGGCGATCTAGTCGGATGGGATCAGATCACTGTCAACCATTTGAAGAAGCTTCGAGATGCAAAGCTTGTTCATGCTGGTCTTGCGTTCGTGTGCTTCCGTACGAAGTGATTCGTGCAAGCTTTTCGGCAATCGAACCGTAATGACTCGCGTTGGCTCACGATTTTCAGCAGGTTCGCCAGCTCGCTCACGGAGCTTTGCGACCATCTGCTGGATTTCGGCGTACTCTTTCGTCGTTTCGAACTGCAGCAACTCAGGCTGGTTCGGATATGCACGACGAATGATTCCCTCAATACCCATGACCTCTCGGTAGAAGGTCACCCAGTCAGGCTTTCGCTGGAAAAGCTCATCCGCCATACGGAACACCTGAGCTTCCTTGCTGCCGGCTGTAGTTG
>CAYQMZ010000985.1:0-2742 GCA_964418725.1 uncultured Pirellulaceae bacterium | reverse complement strand
CTTTCAAGCGCTCTTCCGTCGTGCCTTCGGTGGTGGCCAAGCAGACATCGTCGTCTGGGAGCTCGTCGACTTCTGCATCTTGCGTCAACGATGGATCTTCGTCAGTCTCTGCCGTCGTGATGGGCCGAGATTCCAGGTCGGCCACAAGTTCGCTTAGTTCGATGCCATAGTCGTCTCGAAGTCGTTCGGACAGGCTTTCCTTCTTAAGTCGCAATTCGCCTGCATGAATCTGGAGTGCTTGCTCTGATTGTTGCAGTTTGTGTAGTTGTTCTCGCCAGCCACGTGCTTCCGCGGTCTTCTCGGCTCGCTCCGATGAGATCTCGTCTTCCTCGCCTCGGAATCGAGCCAGTTGTTTTTCGAACTCGTGCAATTGGAGATAGCATTCAGCCAACTCGCTGGTGCCGGACAAAACGGCTTGCGTAGTTTCGACGAATCGGGATTCACACTGTTCGAGTTGTGTGTGAATATCGCGAGCGGCTTTTGCTCGGTCGTCGTTGTCCTGCTCGTATCGCAACGCTTGGACGCGAAGGGTTTCCAGGCGTTGTTCTACTTTTGCTAGTTCAATCTTTGTGGTGGTGGCTTGCTGTTCTAGTTCCTGATTTTGGCTGCGAAGTGTGTGTAGGCTTTGCCGATCTTCGCCAAGGGATGCTTCGAGTGTCGAAACAAGCGTCTCAAGACTCGACAGGCCGTCGATCGCATCCGACTGCTTGGCAAGAATATCAGTCTCGCGGACTTGAAGTTCAGCGATTCCCGATTCCAACTGCTGCTGACTCGAATTCAATTGGCTAAGCATTTGTCGTGCGGCTTCGGCGTTCGCGTGGACGGCGGCGAACTTGTCGTTTGCTTCGTTGCGAACGCGATCCCACTCACGCAGTTCCTTCTCGCTGGCGTCTTTTTTCTCTTGCCATTGCCGTAGCTCGCCGCTGAGCATGTTTTCCCGCTCGGCCAATTTTGTGACCTGCGTCTGCAATGATCGCAGCTCACTTCGGCGTGAAACTAAGCCGCCAGAACTAAGCCGCGGGCCACCGAAAAAAGTGCCGTCCGCTTCCAGTACTTCGCCGGTACTTGTGACGAACCGCCAGTCCTCGTTCAGCATGGACTCGCGTAGGTGCAAAGCCACTTCCGCGGAACGCACAAACCACGTGTTGCCCAACAGGTGGTCCATCAACTCGTCGTAGGCTGGTTCCGTGACCACGAAGTCCGTCGCCAATCCCAAGACTCCCTCCGCCGAGGCAAGTTTGGCGTCGCGATCAAACCGTTTCGAACGCAACGTGGCGAGAGAGATGATGCCAACGCGACCTCGGAGTTGCATCGATGAGTCGGCGATGGCTCGCATCAGGCGATGCCCCGACACAACGATGTACTGGGCACGTTCTCCAATGGCGGCATCGACAAGCGGGGCCATCTCGACCTTGACTTCGATCAGGTCGGCGACCATCCCGCGGATTTCGCTGATTGGTCCGGCAACTCCCGACTTGGCTTTGGCCAGCAGATCCTTGGTTCCTGCTCCGATCCCTTCGAGTCGGCGTTCGACTTCCTCAAGTACGTTGGAACGCTCTGTCGCGGCTACGCGTTGTTCTTTGCACGTCGCCAACTCTTCCGTCAATTCTGATACACGACGGGAGAACTCGTCGCGTGCGGTGCGTGCCTCTTTCGTGCGTTCGCTTGCCTCAGTTAGCTTCTCCTTGAGTTCGCTTTCTTCTGCGGATTGTTTCTCGGCCGTCGCCGTTGCTTCGCGCAATTGTTCGGCCAGCTCTTCGCCGCGTTCTTGGTCGCGGGCGATGGAGCTCTTTGCCAATGACAGCTCAGATTCAAGGCTGCTTAGTTGGGAATTCAGCTGAGTGATCGACCGCATCTGCTCGGCGTGCTTCTCACGTTGCCGACGTTCGGACTCTTGTTTCGACGCAAGCTCCTCGCTGGTCGCTTGCATCCGCTCGTTTAAGTCTTCGGCCCGTGACAGAACCTCCGCATGCGCTTGCTCGACCTGCTGGCACTCTTGTTTGGCCGCCTCTAGCTGCGACTTCATATCACCAGCACGGCTGTTTACGGCGACCAGTTTGTTGCGACAGCGGGCGCTCTCAAGTTGGAGTTCGTCGAGCGACTGCCGCTGGATCTTCGACGTGGTTTCAATGCCCGCGATGTGTTCGCGCAATTGCGAGACTTGTTCAGAGACTTCGCGTGTTTCTAGCTTGATCGCCTCCATTCGTTCGTCGATGGCAGACGTATCGACGTCGGTCTGTTCGCAGCCTGTCTGTAACGAAGTGATTTGCTCCGTCAATTCCGCAAGTTGCGACTCGATGCCGCTGGATTCCTCGGTGATCGCGAGAAAGTCCGTCAGGCTGATGTGAGTGCGAAGTTCTTTGAGGCGTTCGGTGTATTCCCGATAGCGGCGAGCCTTCGTAGCCTGATTCCGCAGACTCTTCAGTCGACGATCGACCTCATCCACAATGTCGGATAGTCGGAGCAAGTTTTGCTCGACCCGGTCTAAACGACGTTGGGACTCAACCTTCTTGGCTTTGAAGCGGCTAATGCCCGCCGCCTCCTCGAAGATTGCACGACGTTCTTTAGGAGATGCCTGCAGAAGCGTGTCGACCTTGCCCTGTTCGATCAGGCTGTACGCGTCCGCTCCAACACCTGTACCTCGAAAGAGGTCACGAACATCACGCAGGCGGCACGTTTCGTCATTGATCAGGTATTCGCCTTCGCCGCTGCGGTACACGCGACGCGAGACGCGCACTTCCG
>CAYQMZ010000984.1:0-2749 GCA_964418725.1 uncultured Pirellulaceae bacterium | reverse complement strand
TTTCTCGTGCGTTCGGAATCACAGGAACTAGCCAATCTGCGGCACAGGCTGCTTCTGTTCCCGAGCCGAACGCATTGCTGCTGGGTATCTTCTCACTTGGCGTCGTTGGCCTACTGACGTGCCGTCGTCGCTGAGAATTTCTATCGTCACGCCCGCGGAACGGTTGCTTCGACGTCCAGCAAGTTAGGGCGTAGAACGCGGCCTGCCACCCGGTTACGATATGCCGTCCGCCAATAGGGTTTCCGCCATCAGGCAGTCTTCAGCGTAACCCTGGCAAGCATGTCAGCCATCGGAGAGCAAGCAATGAATCGAAAAATCGCCCACATCTGCCTTTTGATTTTGATGGCAATTAGTAGCCAAGTTTGCTCAGCCCGCGAACCCAAGGAATACGACAGCGATGTCAACTACAAGGAGGCACGGTTACCGAGCTATGACCTTCCGCCTCTGCTACTGACGGCCGAAGGCAAGAAAATCACAACCGCCGACGAATGGCGCAACATCCGGCGTCCTCAAATACTCTCGCTATTCAGCAATTTGATCTATGGCCGCGTTCCCGAACCAGCCTCGCCGATCTCGACAACACACGAGGTCATCAAAGTCGACAAGCAATTCATGGACGGCAAGGCGACACGAAAGGATGTGAAGATCACGTTCAAGAATGAGTTCGGTACCGCAGAGATGCTGGTGCTTGTATTCGTTCCCAACAATGCGAAGAAGCCCGTTCCGTGCTTTATGAAGCACAGTTTCAACAACACCAAGTCGAAGGACTTCGATGCCTCGACAACACGCCCAGGCAAATTAAAGAATGGTTGGCCGCTTGGCGAGTTCTTTGATCGTGGCTATGGATTCGCGGCGGTTTACCAACAGGATCTAGTGGGTCACAACGAAGTCAGTTTTTTGGGTGGCATCCATCGACTGTTCTACAACCAGAAGGGGCAGAGTTTCCCAAAGGCTCATGAGTGGGGCGTACTTTCGACCGTCGCTTGGGGCGGCAGTCGAGCGATGGACTATTTCGAACAGGATCCCGATGTCGACGCAACTCGTGTCGCAGTGATGGGGCACTCCAAAATGGGAAAGGCGACGCTTTGGACCGCCGCCCAAGACGAACGCTTTGCATTGGCGGTTTCTGCACAGTCTGGTTGCGCTGGCGCGGCTCTGTGGCGGCGGAAATCCGGTGAGACACTGAAAAAGATGGTCACCCGATTTCCCTACTGGCTTTGCCGTAACGCCTGGAAATTCGTCGAGCAAGAAGACGACCTGCCTGTTGACCAACACATGTTGTTGGCATGCATCGCACCGCGCCCCGTATACATCCACAGTGGAACGGAGGATACTTGGGCGGACGGTCGAGGTGAGTACCTATCGGCTTATCACGCCAGCGAAGTGTATCGACTGTTAGGCAAGAAGGGCCTTGAGTCCGAGTCATCGCCCGCGCCCAATTCGCCGATCTTGGACGGCAGCGTTGGTTATCACATCCGTGAAGGTGGCCATTCAATCGAGCCATTTGACTGGACAACGTTTATGGACTTCGCGGACCGTCACCTCAAGCAGTAACTCGAGTGACCAAGCAACACTCCCAAATTCGGCGATCAACCACGCTCGCCACTCCGGAGCCTGCGGCTCCCAACCGAAAGACAAGCATGAAAACCATCTCCGAGGAACATGTCGAAAATACCTGGCAAAAGGTCGCTTCGATGGAACCGGAAGACGCCGGCGAGGCGATGTTCCACTTCTCCGAAGCCCAACCCTACCTGCTAGGTTTCGTCATGGCGGTCTCGGAGGACCTGGGCACTGACGCCTCGGAACTCTCGACCTACATGCTGTACGTGGTTTACCAGATGTTTGAATCCGCAACGAACTCCAAGATCCCGATGGTGACCGACGAGCAAATCGAGGCGCAATATCGGACGACCTGTGAAATGCTGGACAAAGTTCAGGAAGCCGACGGCGATCCAGAAAAAGCCGGCGTTGCACCACAGATCGAAAACCAGCCGTACGTTTATCAATACGTGTCGGAAACGTTGTTGGAAGACAGCGAGAATCCAGAAGAACAGATGGACATCTCCGAAGACGAAGTAGGCGAGATTTTCATGATGATGAAGTGCGTTATCGACGTCGTCGACTCAGTGACCAAATAGCAGCAGCGTCGGTTCCGACTGCCCGATTGCAGTCGCCTCCATCAACCGGTGGGACCCGACGCGGTTACCGAGCCGTGTTCGCGTTCTTGGTGGGCAGAACGTTTCGCACGTAGTGCTGCTAATCCTGAGTCATCCCGGAAGCGATCACGACGCTGTCGCCTGAAGAGCAGCGTCCCCAAAATCGCAGCAGCCAACATCAGTGTTCCGCTACCAGGCTCTGGAACTGCGGTGATGATCTCAGATATGGCGTAAAAGTGTAGCACTGCATTGGATGGGTAAGCAGCATGCTCAAGGAACGCCGGACCACCATAACCAGTACTGATCATTGTCCCGCCCCTGTCGCTACCAGCGTGCGACTCAACGACACCATTTGTCCAAGCCCGCCCAAAGATGTCAGATCCGGTAAACACGGGCATGATTTCCGAGAAATTCTCAAAACGATCGGGCTGTTTTGCCAGTGTCGTTCCAAGCTCCGTTTGCCCTGCAAAACTCACATCAAAGATAACTGGGTCAAGGCCGCTGAAGAGTCCACCGTTACGCGCAGCCAGCGATCCGTCGACCGCATAGACAGGCACGATCTCAAGTCCGGGTGCGTGTCGAATGTTGTCTCT
>CAYQMZ010000983.1:0-2756 GCA_964418725.1 uncultured Pirellulaceae bacterium | reverse complement strand
TCAGCGACGGACGCCTCACTGGGGTAAGTCTTCGACACACGCAGTTGCTCGAGCAAATCTGCACATTGCATCAGCTCTTCGAGTTCTTCATTCTGCTCTGCGTTCTTCTTACGTCCTACGGCATGGGCTTGTTCAGAGTGTTCACCTTTCAAGGACGACTCGGCCAGTCGTTCGTCGTAAGAAATGAGCTCTTCG
Organism: uncultured Pirellulaceae bacterium; assembly: GCA_964418725.1. Taxonomy (GTDB): domain Bacteria; phylum Planctomycetota; class Planctomycetia; order Pirellulales; family Pirellulaceae; genus CAYNJG01. Next base: position 2,561 of record CAYQMZ010000983.1, on the reverse strand, counting down.
ATCAGCGACTTATCCGTGGGCTCTTCCGGCACTGTTGCAGACATTGTCGACTCCTATCTGTTAGCGGCTGAGCGAATCGGTCTACTCCTGAGGATCGACCATCGTGGGATTCGCTTTGCCCACTTGCGCGTGAAGTCGTGTCTGTTTCAACTCGGCCTTGAGTTCTTTCATCGCTCGAAACCACAGCTTGCGCGCCGCCTCATCAGAACGCCCCAGCTGAATCCCTATCTCGCAAAATGGTTTTCGATCAAGGTTCCGTAAGGTGATCACCGTCCGATGATCTGCCGAGAGCTTTTTCATCGCGCACTCCAGCAATCGCACTTCCTCATGCGACGAGGCTATGGAGCTGGGAGTTTTTTCACGACCACGCAATGGCGGTGTGGGCAGCGGCCCCTCTCGATCTGCATTTCGTTTTTCCGAACGAAACCGTCGCCGAGTATTTGAAATGTTGTTTAGTAGAATCCGACGCAACCACGCGCGAACTTGAATGTCGGTCTCGCCTCGAAAGCGATGGAAATCACGATGCGCTTCCAAGTATGTCTGCTGAAGCAAATCCGACGTAGAAATCTTGGCTCGATATCGCGGCTCAAGGGATTTGATAGCGATCGCTTTTAAATAGGTTCGGCAAGTTTCGAAGGCCTGGTTCAATTTCAGGTCTTCTTCAGCGTTGTCCGCTTCGCTTCGCTGTTCGTCGGATCTCGGCATCAGCCATTCCTGCCTTACTTCGCGGAGCCACCAGTTCGGGTGTTAATCGGCCATCTAGTATCACTACTGCAAGGTAATTTTCAACCAAACACGGACGCTCAAAATAATTGAGGGAAAATCCAATTTCGCGCGTCCGGAATCTCCATTTACCGTGCCTCCGGCACCTACTTCGGTGAGATCCCGCCTGAACAGCGCAAAACTGCAACGGCGAAGAACGGTTGCCACGGTGCGAGTTCCGAAAACTACCCGTAGTAGCCCAACAGAGATGGCTAGACAACTGTTGCCGTTTCGCATCGATTGCGGCGGATCAGGGCGAACACGCAAAGCACCCCCAACAATCCGCCGGACGCCGAGGCCGGTTCTGGGAGAACTATGCCGCCACCACGTCCTAAGGTCTGTGCGTCTTTTGTGAAGGTCACCACCGAGCCCGGCTGCAAACCTTCGATGCGAACGCCAAATTCTCGAAGCGCAAAAGGAAACGGCGCGGGGAATGGTACGTCGCCGGCCATGTACCCGGTCTCCGTTGTCGTGACCGGTTCGAAGTCGGCAATGGGCACGACCTGATCTCGCCCGTCGCTGACATATTCCGTGATACTGATCGAGCTGAGATCTTGGCCGACTCCCCAGTCCACCGTGCGGAAGGAACTGTAAGCGCCGATGTCGCCCAATGGATTCGAAAGGTAGTCAGGCGAAAAGTCGACGATAAACTCGGCCACCGTATCCGTCGCGCCTAACGTCAATTCACCGTTGGCGATGAACTGGATCGTCTCTCCGCGGACTCCAGGGTTTTGCTTGATCGTCAGCGTCTCGGCAGTTGCCAGCCCTGTAAGAAAAATGAAAAGCGTCCCGACGAATATGTTTGCTGCTGTTTTACTCATGTCTTGTCTCCTGTAGGTGAAGTTGTGGTACGTCTGTTGGATGCGTTGATTTCAGTAGCAATTCGCGGTGGCACGAGGGCGACGATCGGGTTGAGACAGCACGACTAACCGGCGATCCGGCGGTTAGACTACAGACCCGCAAAACGACAAAGACCTGGGACTACTAGGAAGAAAAGAGTTTTTGAGGCGTCAACCAACGTGAGGACATGCTTCAAAAACGGTCTCATTCAACGCGTGCACTGCGGATTAGCTTGCTGGAGGGAAACTGCAAATGCCGAGCGATAACTCGACACAGACCCAACGGCTGTTACACGAACTGCAGCAAGGAAACGAATCCGTTCTGGGCGAATTGGTGAAGCTGCACTCGCCGTACTTGCGCAAGATTATTCAGATCAGAATCCATCCCCAACTGCGCACTCGCGTGGACCTATCTGATGTCGAGCAGGAAACAAGAATTGTCATCATGCGACGAATTCACGAGTTTCTTGAGCAACGACCGTCGTCGTTTCGCGTGTGGCTTCGTAGCCGAGCCATCGAGCAACTGGCTGACCAATACCGTCGACATATTGGAGCCGCTAAACGATCCGTGCGACGGGAGCAAAAAGCGAACGATCGTTCGAGCATAGAGATCGCTCGTGCCTTGCTGGTGGAAAACCAAGTGGAACGATTGCATAGGAAGGAACTTGCGGAACAGGTCCGCCGACTGATCGAAGACCTCAGTGAGATCGATCAAGAGATACTCACGCTGCGGCATGTCGAGGGGTTGTCGAATGTGGAAGCAGCCGAGGCCCTGGAGTTGCCGCTCGATACCGTTAGGAAACGGTACGGACGGGCCATCCGTCGGCTGGTTGAGAAAGTGGCCGAGGCAGGTTTGGACGAGAGCATTTCGCTCTGATGGCCGGGCGAACTCAAAAGTCGGCCGCAGGAACCTTGTCTTTACCCACAAGTTTGAACTTGCATTCAACACTTCACCCTCCC
>CAYQMZ010000982.1:0-2757 GCA_964418725.1 uncultured Pirellulaceae bacterium | reverse complement strand
GGAATGGGCTCCGAAAATCAGAATTTGCCTGGCTTCGTTGCTTTGTGCCCGGGGGGATTACCGGTTGGCGGTGCAGGGAATTGGCGATCCGCGTTTCTGCCAGGGATCTATCAGGGGACGCACGTGGATACCTCGATCTCGGATCCACAAAAACTGATCGCTAACGTCAACAACCGACGGCTCTCAGCGGAAGATCAGGCCAGCCAATTTCGGCTCTTGAGCGCGTTGAACGCAAAACACTTGGAAGCTCGACCACACGAAGCTGACTTGGAAGCCCGAATTCGATCCTTTGAACTTGCCTACCGAATGCAGACGGAAGCGACCGAAGCATTCGATGTTTCGAGGGAACCGAAACATATTCTTGAGATGTACGGTGATTCGCCGCAAAACCGGCAGTTGCTTTTGGCACGGCGGTTGGTCGAACGTGGCGTACGTTTCGTGCAGACTTGGCATGGCAACCTGCAACCATGGGACAGTCACTCGAACATCAAGCAATCTCACCGTACCGTCGCCAACCAGTGTGACCAGGGATTGGGTGCGTTGATCACAGACCTTCGGGCGCGAGGCTTGCTGGATGAAACGTTGATTCTTTGCTCGGGCGAATTCGGCAGGACGCCGTCTGTCGAAATGAACCAAGGCGGCGCGGGAGCGGAACAAGGCCGCGATCACAACCATTGGGGGTTCTCGCTGTGGATGGCAGGTGGCGGAATCAAGCCGGGTGCGATCTATGGAGCCACGGACGAATTCGGTTTTAAGGCCGTTGAGAATCGCGTGTCGATCCATGACTTGCACGCCACGATGCTCCACCTACTTGGCTTTGACCACGAGCGGCTCACCTACCGATACGCCGGTCGCGACTTTCGACTGACGGACGTGCATGGAAAAGTCGTCCGTGACATCCTTGCTTGATGATTGGCTGCCAGCCTGACGTTAGGGCAAGCTGGAAAGCTATTGACCACTTCCAACTACCGCAAACGAAGAAGCTCGAAATGGTTTCACGAAATACTCAGCATCGCCTCATACCGGCGATCCATGCCTGGATTCTGTCGCTTCTGCTTGTTGGCATGCTGGGAACACAGACAGTAGAAGCCAAGTTGCGCGTGTTCATCTTGGCGGGCCAATCCAACATGGAGGGCAAGGCCAAGTTGTCGCTGCTGGACTATCAGGCAAACCAGCCGGATACCAAGGCGATCTATGCACATCTACGAGACGGAGGAGAATGGATCGAGCGAGATGATGTGTCGATCAAGTTCCTAAATCGGCACGGAAAGCTAACCGTCGGTTACGGAAGTCCAAAGTGCATTGGCCCGGAGTTAGCGTTTGGTTGGAGCGTTGGGGATCACTATGACGACCCTGCTCTTATTATCAAAACCGCCTGGGGCGGGAAGTCTCTGTTCCGCGATTTTCGTCCACCCAGTTCTGGCATGCCGCCGCGGGAGGCGCTGGATGGCATGCTCAAGCGGCAACAAAAACGCCGTCCCGAGACCTCGCTAGACGACGTTCGTGATTCCTTTGGTCATTACTACCGAGAAATGATTGCGGAAGTCGAATCGACGTTGCAGCGTCGAGGCGAACTGTTCCCCGATCTCAAGGGATCCGAATACGAAATAACCGGGTTTGTCTGGTTCCAAGGCTGGAACGATATGGTCAATGCTGACTACACGGCTGAATACGCGACGAACATGGCGAACTTTATTCGCGACGTTCGCAAGGACTTGGGGCAACCGGATTTGCCATTTGTCATTGGTCAATTGGGCGTCGGCGGCATAGCTCAAGAGAAACGCGACGCCAAGAAGCAAGCGTTCAAGGATGCACAAGCTGCTCCCGCTAAGTTGCCGGAGTTCAAGGGGAACTTAGCCGTTGTGAAGACCGACCAATATTGGGACATGGAGGCGGATGCAGTCTTCAAGAAGGGCTGGCGCGAAAACCTCGAAGAATGGAATCAAGTCGGATCGGACTATCCGTTTCACTACTTGGGCAGCGGCAAGTGTCACCTGCGGATGGGCAAAGCATTCGCTGAGGCAATGCTAAAGATGTGTTCAGAGGCGGACTTCTATGATCCGATCGAAAAACAGATCGAAGGCTGGACGATCGCCGTCGACCCACAATTGATGACAGACGAAAACGCAACAACGCGCGAGCGTGCATTCGAAGCGTTGGCCAACCATCTGCAACGAGTGAAATACATCGTGCCCGCTGATCGTCTTGAGGAGTTGCGGAAACTGCGGATCTGGCTAGAGCTAGACAATCCGCGATTGTCGTCGATGCAATATCATCCGTCGCGAGGCTGGTTGCTCGCGAATGACCATGATCCACGACTGGTAAAGCATGTCCACATTCCACGAGCCAAGGCATTGTTCGATCCAGCCATGTGGGCCAAACACCCGTACGTCGTTCTTCACGAGTTGGCACACTCGTACCACGACCAAGTTCTGAGCTTCGACAACGAAGAAGTGCTCGACGTTTTCAATGCGGCCAAAGACGCTGGGATCTATGAAAAAGTGTTGCTCTACACCGGAAAAGAAGTTCAGCATTACGGGCTGAACAATCACAAAGAGTATTTCGCAGAATCTACGGAAGCGTATTTCGGGGTGAACGATTTCTATCCGTTCGTCCGAGCCGAATTAGAGAAGCACGATCCCAAGATGTTTGGATTGATGCAAAAAGTCTGGGGCAAAATTCGCTGATTCCCGATCCGTATTGACTTGAAAAGCAGACTTTTGGCCGTATTCGTAAATTCGGTGACCAATCCAAGGT
>CAYQMZ010000981.1:0-2758 GCA_964418725.1 uncultured Pirellulaceae bacterium | reverse complement strand
AGCAGCTTTGCATCGCTGACGAAACGTTGCCCTTGCGAGGATGCTTTCACCTCGTCGTCGGTTAACGCTCGATCGTAGAGCCGGGCTGCTAGGATCTTGCCGCGAAGCTTGCGGCCACGATCATCTGAACCAACGCGTCCGTGACGCATTCCAAAGACGATCTGAGAATTCTTTCCAGCGAACGGCTGCAGTCCCGCTTTCCTCGTTACGCGACCATATCGTTGCCCGTTGCGATAGAAACGGATTTCACCTTTCGCGTTGTAAGTAACGGCAACATGAACGGACTGGGAATTGGCTGTCGTCTCATCTTCGCCATTCAGGTCGTCTGTTCGTACGAAGCCATTCGAGCCGGACATCCAGCGACCCGGACGTCGTTCGGCGAAGACGATCGAATCAAAGATGACGCCGTCCTGCGACTGCACGGTGACGACTCCGCCACCGGATTGATCTAACGTTTCCAGCTGAACCCACGCTTCTAACGTTTTTGCGTTGAGATCTTTTGGCAGTGCACCGGTGGCAACGTAGCCATTACCGTCCAGAATGAGGGCACCGTCTTGGACTTTCGCTCCCATATAGGCGGTACCGTTTAAGTTGCTCACCGAGTCATTCAAGTCGCCCTCAAATTCCCACTCAGCGATGGGAGCAGAGCCTGATGGGGTAGCCTGCTCCTCTGCCTGATCCTCTGCTTGGTCTTCCTGTTGATCCAGAATACGAGCACGAGCCGGAGATTCGATCGCTTTGATTGCCGTTTGAGTTTCTTTGATGGTGCGGTCAAGTTCCAAGCGTGTTTCGTCTCTGGTCTTGATCCGTTCCTCCATTCCCTTGACGTATTGCGCCAACGCTTCGATTTCAGCCGCGGTCGCTTTTCGGCCGAAAGCTGATTCGATCATTCCCCGAATACGTTCTGTGGCGGATCCTTCAGTCGACTCTAAAACGCGATTGGCCCATCCATTGGCAAGGTCCAAAACCATGGGGTCGTTCATCAGCATCAGCGATTGTGATGGGACGTTCGTGTTGTCCCGTCGTCCGGTGGTCGCAAATGGCGTCGGTGAATCGAATGCCTTCAAAAACTCGTCCAGCGAGTTTCGACGCGATGTAATGTAGACGCTGCGTCGTTTGCCATTTCCATTTGCACCGAAACCTCGTCCAAACATTTGCCCGTCCAGTTCGCCACTGACAGCGAGCAGTCCGTCGCGTATCGATTCGGCGTCCAGTCGATTCACGTTCGCATGGGACAAGAGCGAATTCTCAGGGTCCAGTGCCATCGCTTGCTCGGACGCCTGCGAATCGGCCTGCCAGGTTTTGGACATGACGATGAAGCGGATCATCTCTTTAATCGACCACTGGCTTTGCACCATGCGATTCGCCAAGTAGTCCAGCAGTTCTGGGTGCGAAGGTTTGCTACCCAGTTGGCCGAAATTGTCTGGTGTCGCCACAATGCCGCGACCGAACAAGTAATGCCAAATGCGGTTCGCAATCACCCGTGCGGTTAATGGGTTCTCCGCGTGCAAGATGCTCTCCGCCAATTCGAGACGCCCCGACTGTTTCGTGTCGTACGGCTCGGCGTCGATCGCCTCAAGGAAACGTCTTCGAACCGCTTCGGTTGGCTGACGATGATCACCCCTAGCGAACAGCGGTTGGTCAAATGCCTTCGCTTCCACCACGCCAGGAACACGTGTCGGCGACGGAATCTGACTCTCAAGTTCTCGCAATTTATTGATAGTCGACTTGGCTGTGTCTAGTTGAGTTGGCGAGTTCGGCAGCAGTGGCAAACAGGCATTCAGCAAGACTGCCTGCGCATCGGTCATCGAGTCATCTCGCCAGCGTCGGATTGCGTTTTGAACCGCGACTTGAATTCGCCCCGCAAGTTCAGCGGAATCTTTGGGAGCTTCGGGCGTGATTTCGAAGATCGGCGTCAGATACTCGAGATCTGCCTTGGGAGGACCGTCGGAGCCACTTGCTCGCATCACAACATCTCGAATAGCAAACCAGGACTTGTCCTGATTGCGATTTTGCAGCGGAGCGTCTTTGGATGTGGCAAGCTCGAAGTGGATGTCGTCGCCAGTCCAATACTTCAGTCCCAATTTTTCCCAGCGGAAGCCTGAGGAATTGATCGTTTTAATAGGATAGACGGTTCCGTTTCGTGGGTAGTTTTGAACGACATAGCGAAGCGATGGTTGGCCTCCGCCCGCGACCAGCAACCAAGCGTCATATTCCTTATCTAGGTTGATACGCGGTGACCCGAGGAAAGCTCGATGCCGTTCTGAGAATTGGTGAGTCACGATTCCCGCGGGGAAGATGCCTCCGACAACTTTGTCTTGCTGTTCGCCTGTCGGTGCAGAGTTGACGACGAAGCTACCCGGCCGAGAGGGAGTGTCGGCCAGGCCTTCGCCGTCTTGAAACCATGCTTGATAGTCTGATGGACTGGTTAGGTTCCACCGATGAAGATTTTGCGGGCCGTCGGAGGATAAGTGCCCTAGCTGAGAAGACCATCGCTTATGTATGGAACGCCATTTCTCTTCCAATACATTTTCGCTGTCTGCGTCGGAAGCAGTTAGTTGCTTCCAAGCGTTTAGTAGGTTCTTGTCGTCTTTGGCTTGTTCGATAGCCTTGGCCAACGTCTCGTCGGGACTCAGCAATCGCTCTGCCAAGTTTTCAGCCGCACGAAGCCACTCGGTGACTAGCTGTTTCTTGAGCTTTTGCTTTTGCTTGCGGATCTCAACTTTGTTCGTGTCTTTCTTGTCGGGCGAATTGACGT
>CAYQMZ010000980.1:0-2759 GCA_964418725.1 uncultured Pirellulaceae bacterium | reverse complement strand
CCCTCACATCGTTCGCGCTTCCGATGCGGGAGAAGTCGATGGGATCTACTTTTTGGCAATGGACTACGTGCCGGGAATCGACGTCACATCGTTACTACGGCGCACCGGTCCGTTGAGCGTGGCAGACGCCTGCGAAATTGCTCGACAGACAGCTCTTGGCCTCGCCTGTGCACACGAACACAATCTTGTGCATCGCGACGTCAAGACTTCCAACCTGCTGTTCTCATCAAGCGGAGTTGTGAAACTGCTTGACCTGGGCCTCGCGACAGTTCCGGTGGACAGTCCGATGCAATCTTCGCATTCGCCACCGTCAGCAACGCCACACACGACTTCTTTAGAAGGTCCGCGTGGTACAACCGACTACATGCCGCCTGAACAGTGGATGGCTTCGAACCTGGTAACCGACAAAGCCGACCTGTACAGCTTGGGATGCACCCTCTTTAAACTGCTAACCGGCGACCCGCCATTCAAACAACTGCCCGAGGGCTTTACGAGCAAACAAGCTGCCCACGAATCTGCTTCGCCGCCAAACGTCACCGGTATTCGCCAAGACGTACCTCGTGGCTTAGACAAACTGCTCCACCAACTCTTAGCAAAGTCACCGGACGACCGCCCCATATCTGCGTCGTTCGTTGCCAACCAACTGACGCGTTTCGCGGACTCGGCCGACCTTGCACACCTCGTTCGTAGCCACTGCCCGGAACTAACACCGCTTCCAACGCCAAAACATATTCGCCCTAACACCGTTCAAGCACGTGTTAGGCGGTTGGCTTCGCGTGTGCCTCGGCGCACATGGCTTGGCGGCGCAGCGGTGCTGACACTCGCAACCGCGTTTGGGCTGAGGGCGAGGCAGCTCAACAAACACGAGCCGCTAAACACAGACTCGTGGAGAGACCTCCTCGCGTCAAAACCAGGGACAGTACGAATCAGCGATTCGCTACCGCAACCTCGAGTCAAGCGATCACAGCAGGGGACGGTGGAAGTAGAATCTGATTCACTCGCATTGCTGCATTTGGGCAGCCCCTTGGTTCGCCCGTATCGTTGGCAGACCAGCTTACGCCGAACCTACACCGACCAGGCCTCACTTAATCGTCGAGGCCGACACGTGGGTGTCTTCTTCGGCCTACAAAAGTCGGACAGCGACAATTTAAGGTTTCACACCGTCGAGCTTTGGCGCGAGCCAGAGAACTGGCGCTTGCTCTGGTGCAAGTACGATCAGCAAGGCAAAATCGTCGAACCAGCGAACTGGGCGGAAGCCGTGATTTCAGATATCGATTTTGAAGAAGAACTATCGATTGAAATCTCGGTTGGCAAATCTGGATTCCCGGAGATCTCGTTTGGCGACAATCGTCTGCCACGTTCGAAATGGAATCTAGCGACAGAGGCACGTGACTTCATAGCGAATAACAGTCGCGAGCTACAAAGTCTATATGCGGGTCGAATTGGGGTGATTCATCACCATGGAATCACTAGGACAGAGTCATCGAGACTCTTGTACCTCCAGAATTGAGGAATGATCATGCGACGAACACGCGCATTTACGCTTGTCGAACTACTTGTCGTCATCGCCATCATCGGGATGCTCATCGCTATCCTGCTGCCAGCTGTGAACGGAGTTCGCGAGTCTGGCCGCCGCACGACCTGCAAGAACCACCTGCGACAACAGGCGCTCGCGGTTCGTTCATATGCCTCACAATTCGAAGAGGCATTGCCGGCGTTATGGAACAAAGGCGGCAACGCAGTTTGGGAGACATTCTCTTGGCGCGTCATGCTTTTACCGTACTTAGAAGAAGACGCACGCTTCGAGCGCATCGACCAATCCACCTTCCCATTAAGCCCCCAGAACGTTGCGGTGGCCGGAACGCTGGAAACTTTCACGTGCCCGTCAGCGCCAGGTTCGCCACGGACAATTCAAAATTTCGCCGGACTCGAACAGCCTGTCGGAGCCACCGACTACGTTGCCGTGTTTGACGTGCGAGGATTGCAAAGCGGTGTACCCCAGGCAGGGGCTTGGTTCGGAGGCAGCGCACCAGGTGCTGTAACAATCGAAAACACAGAAGACATGTCCATGGCACCGGGGGCTCCCGAGGGTACTGACATCATCGGACCCGACCTCGAGAGCGCACGCCAGCGGAAGATACCTTCGACACTTCGACGCGTTCGAGACGGGCAAAGCACAACCGTTTTGCTTGTTGAGCAGGCAGGGAAACCCATGCGTGTTGGCAGACTGGCGGACCCAAGCGAGGGCGCTTTGTCACAGTCCGACGAAGGGCCTTGGATCACGGCAGAGTTTGCGTCATTCTCAAGTGGCGTGAACCAAGACAATCACGCTGGGGCTTATGGCTATCACAGCGGCGTTACGGTCGCGATGTGTGACGGCTCCATCCATTTTTGGCCACGAGAAATTGAGCCGGGTGTGATGTTCGCGTTGCTGACTCGCGAAGGCTCAGAGATCGTGAACACGAACGACTGGTAAGAGCCTCTCACCCTTACGGTGCGGATGCGGGGACAGCTACGCGTGACTACTTGAGGTTCTTGTAAAGCGTCTTAACGTGCCTGAATCCGAGTTGGCGATACAGCCGTAACGCCCCTTCGTTCTTAGCCGTGACTTCTAAATGCACGGAGCGTACAGCTCGGCTGCGGAAGCCATTGAGTGCGTGGTGCATGAGGCAAATGCCAAGCCCTTGCCCACGATGTTCGGGCGTAACCCCAAGATTTTGAATCCCGCCACGGCCGAACTCGTCACGGATCCCTTGAAC
>CAYQMZ010000979.1:0-2771 GCA_964418725.1 uncultured Pirellulaceae bacterium | reverse complement strand
AGTCTGTGGGATCGGCTCCGCCTGTATCGCTGTCTGTCGCGACGGCATAGTTGGAGAACTCTGAACTGTCGCCCGAGGTTTCATCCGTTGTGATCAGCGTGATGTAATCGCCGGGAGCCAAGGTGATACCTGAAAGCGTGCCCGTCAGATTGCTGTTACCGCTGGCCACTCCGGTCAATGTGCCCAGATACCGCTGGCCTTCGACTTTTCCGCCATCGCGATCGGTGCTGGCATAGAAGTCGATGGTATAGGTGCTGGGGCCGGAGAGTGTTGTCGTATCAAGAGCGTAGCCAAAGTTACCAGCGTCATTGATCGAAGCCGATGTCAGCAACGCCCAGTTTTGTAGGCTGTTGGCACCCGAATCGCTGTCTCCGGCGTCATTCGCGGTGACACCATCGGCGTCGGATCCGCCACTCAGGTCGATGCCTAGTGCCGAATTCGAGTAAATCGAGTTACCACGAATCGTGTTCCCGCTGCCGCCGTCCTCAATGGAGATGCCCACACCAGAACTGGAGTAGACTTGGCCACTGTAGGCGACGACATTCCCCTCGCCGGCTCCAACGCCGCCGATCGTGGTATTGGTTGCGTTTTCAACAAGGATTCCCGTTCCGCCAACGCCCCGGTTCTGTGTACTTGCAGCATCGGAGCCGATGATGTTGCCTTGAATGACGGTGCCGTCCGAAACGCCGCTTGCATCCAAATGAATCCCCGCAAAGCCAGAACCGACGATCATGTTGTCGAGGATCTGATTGTTGTCACCGCCCCCGCTAATATAGATGGCATTTCCAGTGGCGGTGTTGAAGTCAAGTTGCGTACTGCCGTCAGCGGAAACACCGATGAAATTGTTCTGGATGGTGTTGCCGTCGACATCCTCACCCGTGGCAAAGAGTGTGTGCGTGCTGCTTCCAACGAACACATTTGCATGGGCTGACGTCGGGCCGCCGATGGTGTTGCCGGAAATGTCATCTTGCAGCAAGACGCTGTAGAACGAATCCCCGAGGATCGCATCACCGTTGATACTCGTTCCAAAGTAGTTGCCTGAAACCGTTGTGCCGGCGCTGGTGCCCCTAACGATCACGCCGTAGTCGTCTCCGGAAAAGACATTGCGGTCAGCGGCCGTTGTCCCACCAATGACAACGTTGTCACCGCGTGAGCGAATACCAATCCAGTTCTGCTCACTGTCACCCGCGTCGCTTCCATCAGAGTTAAATTGCCCAATCCAGTTGCCTGCCAGAGTGATGTTGTCGGCTTCATCAGCAATTTCGACAGCGACAAATTGCATATCGCGAATGACTAAGCCGCGAATCTCACTGCCATCTGCGGTTGCATTGATATTCAGGCCATTGAATCCACCGGGAGTACCGTCAAGCACGATCGGCAGGAAGCTACCTTCCGTCCAACCGGTCTGCGTCGTCCCGTCGATGGTGACTTCGTCATTGATTTCGAGTGCCGATCCAAGCGTGATGACTTGCGTACCGCTGCCTGGGATGTTGAAGTCGATGAAGTCGGCACCAAGTTTGGCGTTGGCATCGATGATCGCTTGGCGAAGTGACCCGGCTCCACTGTCGTTGGTGTTTGTGACAGTAAAGGTCGCTGGGGCAGGGGCTTGAACGGTTACTGAGTAATCTTCGTACTCGCCGTATTGGTGGCCGCCATCGGGTGTCGGTGTGGTGTTCCATCCCATGCCGACTCGCAGGATAGTCGAGCCGAGTGTTGCTGTCGCAGGCGTGGCGATCGTAACTGTATGGGGGCCTGGAGTCGCCACTGCGGTGGCGACGATGTACTCTTCTCCCGCGTCGCCGAAGTCGCCGTTTTGGTTCCAGTCGATCCACGCTGAAATGGAGTTGTTACCATCGTCATCAATGGTCACAGACAAGTCATTGCTGTCCCCTAGCGTGACAGTGGCTGACTGCGACGTGTAGTTCCCGTAGCCGTTGCTGTCCTGACTGGTGGTGTTGTTGATGCCGGCGTACGTGACGTTGGTCGTCCACTCAACTCCGTTATCACTGCCGGAAGGGTCTGTGTAGCCGGACGGCTGCGGCCCGCCTCCGCCCCCGTTTCCCATGGTGTACAACGCAGCGATGTCCGCGGAATCCAGTGATCTTGCGTAGCCCCGAACATCGTCCAGGAGGCCTTCGTAGTCGTCTCCACTGGCGCTGGTGCCGCCGATCAACAGCGGTTCGGTTGAAGTCACGGAGCCAACGCTTGTGGTGCTGGAGTTGGCCAGTGTACCGTCGACATAGATTTCGAACTTGTCTCCGACTCGCTGCGTGACGACGTGATGCCACCCGCCGTCAGTGACAAAGCCACCCGCTGCGCTGACGTTGCTGATCGAGCTAGAACCGTCAACCAGAAATTGAAGATTACCAGCCGCCGTGTGATAGACTAGGAACCCATCTCCAACTGAGTACTGCTGCAGGATTGTTTCGTTGCCGGTCGGAGCCGTGCTGGAGTTGTACCAAAATGAAAATGCGAAATCGCCGTCGATGTCGATCGATGCGTCATCGGGGATGTTGACGTAAGCCTGGCTGCCGGCTGTGTCGCTGGCGAAATCCATCGAGTGCGAACCGACGGCACTATTGCTGGACCAAGATGGAGCATTGCTCCACGATCCATCGTTGTTGTTGGTTGTCGAGTCGGTGGCTGTGCCGCCGCCGTTTTCTTCAAACTCATAATGAGCAAAAAGGTCGCTCGTTATGTCTGTGCCTAGGGCCCGTAAAGCGCTGATGTCTACGCTACTTAGAGCTCGTCCTTTGTAAAAGCGGACGTCA
>CAYQMZ010000978.1:0-2774 GCA_964418725.1 uncultured Pirellulaceae bacterium | reverse complement strand
AAGCATAGATGTACTCTTTAGTTGCGGGAAACCGATAGCCTTGTAATTTCCAGTAATCTCTTTTGAGGCGAGTTTTTTCGTTGTAGATGCGGCCGGTATCGGGTTCATAGCAATACTCCTCCTCCGGGATCCCCGCGAGTGAGCTCAACGCATTACAAAAAAACGCTGCTTGTGGCCACGATATTCCCGACACGCACACCTCGTCCTCTGAGCCAATGGCGTTGTCCGGCACGCCGCCAGCATTCAGCACGTATCGCCACATTCCTACCGTTACCTCTCGGTCGCTGATGGCGAAGCGGTAAGGCAAGACGGTTCGGTCGTTTCGAAACGGTCCAAGGCAAACGAACCGCTGACCGAACTGGTCAACGAAGCTGTCTGTCGCGAGCGTAAGGCTTCGGATCTCTTGCTCTCCGAGCCGAGGGAGTTCTTCGAGCCGCCATTCTCTGTCCCACGTCTTGGCAAGCCATTCGCACGCCGATACTACGACTGGCTTGTTCCCGCTCAGTGAGTACTGTGTGATCACAAAGTCAAGTACATCGGTCCTGAATTGCTCCGGCAATTGACTGGGGTCATATTCCCCAATCGCATAGATGAGCGATGAACGTACAGAGGGTTCGGATTCCGACTTTAGGCGTTCAAATAGTTTCGATGGTTCACTACCGACGACCGCGAAGAGATGAATGAGAGTTGACCTTGCCGAGTCGTCTGTTGAAGAGTTGAGAAGTGGCCACACCTGACTCCAGTTGTTTGTTCGCGACAAGAAGGCGGCGAAATTTGCTGTCGTTCTGAAGTTTCCTACGACGCCCGGTTTATCCCCGACCGCTTGGAACCAGTCCTGGCAAGTCTCTATAAGCTGAGAGCGGCTAGTTTCGTTTGCTAAGCACCGAGAAACAATCTTCGGAAGCTCTTTGGTCGTCGCTCCGCTCAGGATTTCAGACAATACCCGCGTTGAATGCTCACCCAATTCAAGGAGCACACCCGTCTGCTGTTCGCTATCCACATCAAGGTGGCCCTCAGAAAAGAGCAAACGCAGACTCGCCCCAAGTTCGTTTGCTCGTCCTGACAAGTGTGCAAGCAACCCTCGCCTTGTTTTCGAGTCGATAGCCATCAATTGGCGGGCAAGAAACCGATCGTCGATTTTCGGATTTTTCGGTTCAACGCTGTGGAGCAAGGTCATTGCATTGACGCGTTGCCGTGATGACAGTTCTTCGTTCGACGCGGTCACCTCTAGTTGCTCGGCTCCGCCATCAATTCGGTCTGATAAGACACCGGACAGGTTGCACACGTCCAAGGTGGGCAGTTCAAGGAGACTGTTGATGAGTTCGGTTCGTTCCAAAGCTAGAACGACTCTAAGTCTATCTCCACCGTTTGCACGGAATTGTTCGAAAAGAAGCTGTCGACGCTTGTCGCGTAGTTCCGTAACTTGGCGAAAAGCCTCGGGCAATTCTTCCTGCGGCGCATGTTCTAGTTCCGTTAGGAGTGAACGAGCGTCGCTGAGACGAATTCGTCGATCGGATTCGAACCAAAGCGTAGAGGCTCCAATCAGAAGCATGAATGCACCCGCCACCAGCAATCGCGATCCCCACTTTCGACGTTTGCTTTGTAGCCACGAATTCAGAACAAGTGAGAGCTCCCTGGCTGTTTGAAATCGATCGGTTGGATCCTTTTCCAAGCAACGAAGACAGATTCGCTGTAGCTCTGCAGGCACAGTGGAGTTGAGAGTCGAAGGCGGGGCGGGCGTTGTGCTACGGATCGATTCCAACAACGAATCGACGTCCTTTCCAGTAAATGGACGGCGACCTGTCAGCAATTCGTACAGCACTACCCCCAAACCGAAGATGTCCGTTCTTGCGTCTGATTCGTGAGCGGCTCGATTGGCTTGTTCTGGCGACATGTACGCAGGTGAACCGGCGTAATACGTTCCATCGGGCATCTCCTGGCGGAGTGCCAAACCAAAGTCGAGCAGAAACGGTTGGTTCGTTTCATCGACAAGAATGTTGGCTGGCTTCAGGTCGCGGTGAATGATGCCTTGTTGGTGAGCAACTTCCAAAGCATCTGCTACCTCGCGTACCGCCATCGCGATCTGTTCGAACGACCAATTCTCTCGCCTGGCCGCCGATGTAATGCGATCGCCGCGAACGTACTTCGAAGCAATGAAAGAGCCAAATACCTCGTGCTTGCCGTATCCGAAAACAGGTGCCACCGCGGGATGAGCAATGCCCGCAATGGTCTTTCCCTCTTCCCGGAGTCGCTCTTGAAACTCATCTCCCAGTTCAGGGTGCGGCACCTTGAGCGCGACCAAACGATCGAGGTCTGGATCAGCCGCCAAATAGACGGTCGCAAAACTGCCCTCCCCGATGGGGCGAACAACCGTGTACGCACCGAGTGCAGTTCCCGGCGGAATCCGAAAGTGGAGCCTAGGATTCTCCGGCTTCTTTGTGATCGAGTCCGTAGTCCCTCTCACTTTTGATTCAACGAAAGCCGCCTCGACTTCAGATTCGCACTCGGGAAACAGTCGCTTGTATTCTTCAACGTCTGCTACTTCTTGGCATCGGGCAAGATAGTCCAAATCCAACAAGACGAGTTCATACACGGCAGCCTTACGACGCTCTGGGGCAACCTTATTCGCGTACGCCTCGATTGACGGACGTTGACAAGACTGCCATTCGTCTTCGAAACGAATACAGAGGGAATGCAGTTCGGTCAGTTCCGTAAGTGTTAGATTGCTTTCGAACATGGTTTTACCGGTCACGGCCCAATCAGTCAGAGTGCCC
>CAYQMZ010000977.1:537-2774 GCA_964418725.1 uncultured Pirellulaceae bacterium | reverse complement strand
TCGTCCACGTTCGTTCCGTCGGGCACGATGCTCCAAGTCAGTGTTCCGGCGACGCCGTTGCCTGACCGATTCCCCGAAGCAGTCCGCTGCCAAGGTTCACTCCCGGGGTTGATGATGAAAGCCTGAGCACACTCACAAAGCAACGTGATGCTCAAGCAGACCAAGCACAGAATCCGTAAACCAGCAGCCATCAACTCTCCTTCTTCCTACCCCAAGCATCTATTGTGACAGCTCCCGGGGTTTAAGGTCGCATTTTGTCAGAATTGACGACCAACGTCAGGCGTACCTTCAACGACCCGGATGCAAATCAGTATGCGGCCGTTCCTTTGGGGAAACGTTTATAACGTTCGCTGGATGTAACACAGCCAA
Source organism: uncultured Pirellulaceae bacterium (assembly GCA_964418725.1). Lineage (GTDB taxonomy): Bacteria > Planctomycetota > Planctomycetia > Pirellulales > Pirellulaceae > CAYNJG01. The sequence continues at coordinate 2,405 of CAYQMZ010000977.1, read as the reverse complement.
CGTTCAATTGACGGCTCACCAACAAACACCGAAAGCGAGCCCAAACCGTCACGCTGCGCCCCGTCGAAGTGCCGCATTGAGAAGCAAGATTCGTCGCAAAATGCGACACGATCTTTGAAAGATTTTCCAGAATCACGGCCAACAAAGTAGACAACACGCTTAACGCTCCGTTTTATTAGCGCCGCAAACTAGCAATTCAACGAGGGAGTGTTCCACGATGCCGCGTTTCACCACGATTTGGGCCATTTCGCTGGTACTGGGTATGACCGTCAATGCATGGGGCCAACAACGCGTCCCATTCATCATCAACGGTACGCCGACAGATGAATTTCCGGCGGTCGGGATCGTTGGGGAATCCTCGGTCGGGGGATTCTGTACAGGCACGCTGATCAGCCCGAACCACGTACTTACAGCTGCACATTGCGCTGAAGCCATCCTGGATTACGGATCGGAAACTACTGGGACCTTCGAAGTTGGTGGTCGCGTCTACTTCACCACCATGGTCGAGATCATCCCAAGCTACAACTCGCGCACATTTACGAATGACGTCGCCATTCTGGTCTTGAGCGAACCGGTGCCCGACATCGAACCAGCAAAACTTTCAACAGTTCCGCCCGAAGTCGGCGAAGTTGTGACGATGGTCGGATTCGGCGGCCAAGGCACCCCCAACGAAGGCAGTGACGGTAGCTTTGGCGAGAAACTCGTCGGGACGGCCACAGTTGACGACGTGACCGATACAGAATTCTCTTGGCTCTTCGACGACGCTAACGAAAGTAATCCTGCGCCCGGCGATTCGGGCGGTCCTGTATTCATAGACACCGGCGAAACACTATTGATTGCGGGCATTGTGTCGTCAGGAACGCAAGCCGATGCCGGACTGGGCGACACCAATTTCAACATGCGGGTCGACGCTTTCGAATCGTTCATCACTGATACCGTGGACGCCACACAAGCAGTTCTGGACGAAGCAAGCCAGGACGTTGAAGACCTCGAGGAATCGGCACCAGACGACGATCAGGCCGAGACCGACGAAGATTCAGAGGCCACAGACGACACCGAGGACGACGTCCCCGATGAATTGGAGGACTCTGACGCAGAGACGGCTGACTCCGGGGATGAAACTGAGTCTCCAGACCCAAGCGTGACGGGTGACGCGGATGCCGATGCCGATCAATCGTGCTCCAACAAAGGCGACCGCCACCGTGGGCGACATGGAAGTCGCACAAACTGCAATACGGACGCATCGACAGCCGATTCGTGCAGCAAACCCTGTAACGTAACCTGCGAATCGTCCGACACGGACGCCAGCGACGCGGCAACGACCTCTGATGCGGATTCCACAGCTTCCACTTCGGATGCAGCCCAGGCCGCCGATTCCTCGACGGAGGATCCGGCGGACGCAACCCAAGTTCAGAGCACCGAACCGCTGACCTCAAGAGCCAATCGATTTCGGTCTGCTCGTCGGCCAAGAGGCAGTTATCGCGATGCTTCGAGGTTCTATCGGTCGGCGTCCACAGGCCATAGGCAGATGTCCAGCAGACGAATCAACGTCCGACGATAGCATCTCTCTTGAAACGTTTTTGTTTATTCGACAGTGTGCTGCGGATGGGGCATGCGAACAATGTCCCTATTCCACGGGTTTTAAGGCCCAGGCCTCAAAGTTTTCTCGCACAGCGGGCGATTGCCGCCGACCATCGCCGTTTAGACTGGAGAGAGCTTATGCCACGCTCAAACAGGGTTCACAATGACCGTTAAGCGATATTCACACTTCCAGATTAGCCTCCTATTCGTCGCGATCTTGACGTTCTCAGCGTCGACGCTGTTTGCTCAAGAAGCCGACAACAGCGAACCGGAAAAGGCCGAAGTTG
>CAYQMZ010000977.1:0-527 GCA_964418725.1 uncultured Pirellulaceae bacterium | reverse complement strand
AAGTTGAGGTCGTTGGCGGCCCCGCCGGCGATACCCAGATCGACAGCGAACGCCGATTGAAATTCTCGTTCTCCGGCACTCCGTGGAAAGAAGTGCTGTACTGGATCGCGGACGAGTCAGATCTTTCTTTCAATCTGGACTATACGCCACGCGGTACGCTCAACTTCGTCGATACCGACCGCCTATATACGCCTACGGAAGCTCTTGACGAGATCAACGGGCAACTGCTGGCCCGCGGCTATACGCTCGTCCGCCGATACAAGACGCTGTACATCGTTGATTTGGAATCCGACGTCGATCGTAAATTCATCTGGGATTTACTCAACGACACCAAGATTAAGGACATCGACAACCTTGGTCGATTCGAGCTGGCCAAAGTCAAATTTCAATTGAAGTCGATCAGCACCGAGGACGCCGAGAAGCAAATCGAGAACATGGTCGGTCCTCATGGGCTGGCCGTCACTGTTCCCCTAGCCCGTCAGATCATCGTTTCGGAAACCGGCGAGAACCTACGCCGAATCAAGAAC
>CAYQMZ010000976.1:0-2778 GCA_964418725.1 uncultured Pirellulaceae bacterium | reverse complement strand
GCGAAACTCGGCCCCGCATGCCAGGAAGGAGGCTCACAGGGGAAAGAAGGGCCAGGAAGCACTCCAACCGTCGAAGGTGAATTTGTTTATGTCCAAGGCGGAGGTGGCGAGATTGCCTGCCTGAAAGTTTCCAACGGAGATATTGTCTGGCAGCGGAATCTGATTGAGGACTTCGGCGGCAGGCTGCCTCGGTGGCGTTACAGCGAGTCTCCACTCGTCGACGGGGACAATATTATTTGTACTCCGGGAGCTGAAGACGCGACGCTGTTGGCCTTGAATAAGAGTTCTGGCGAAGTGGTATGTAAAATGAAGGTCCCAGAGGGAACTTCGAGTCAAGCAAGCTCTCGACCAGAGCGTCGCCGAGGTCCAAGCATGATGCGGATGGATCCGATATTGAAAGCGCTCGACACCAACGGTGATGAGAAAATCGCTGCAGATGAGATCAATGATGCAGCTAAATCCCTCGCATCGTTAGACAAAGATGACGACGGCAAGCTCGTCGAAGAAGAAGTCACGATGAGCTTCGGAAATCGAGGTGGCGGCGGACGGCCTGGCGGTGACAGGTCCGGCCGTGGCGGCAATCGCGGTGGGCGAAGCCGTGGTGATTAAAATCGAGAGCTAAGCGACTCGGAAATCAAGGGCGCTGCAGCCGCGCTAGCGAAGCTCGACAAGAACAGCGACAACGAACTAACGAACGACGAAGTGAGTCCGCAGTTCGGCAGACGAAGTCGCGGCCCTTCGTCAGGTGCGGGCTATTCGTCTCCCATCGCCATCGATTTTGAAGGCCAACGGCAATACGTACAGTTCACGGCCAATTCGCTCGTAGGCGTCGATGCAAGTGACGGCAGTTTGTTGTGGCGTTATGATCGGCCTGCCAACGGCATGAAGATTAACTGTTCGACTCCTATCTATAACGGCGGATTGGTGTTTGCCGCTTCGGCATACGGAAACGGAGGCGGAGCAGTCGAGCTAACAAGAACCGATGATGGCAAAATAGAAGCTAAAGAAGTCTACTTCACGTCGAACATGCAGAATCATCACGGTGGGATGATCGTCGTTGATGGCTGTCTATATGGAGCAAACGGCGGCAACGGAGGTGGGTTCCTTTCGTGCCTAGACTTCAAGACCGGAAAGGTACTGTGGCGTGATCGAGACGCGAAAAAGGGGGCTCTCTCGTTTGCCCACAATCGACTTTACCTGTACACCGAAGATGGTGAACTGCTTCTCATCGAGCCAAGCAAGAAGAAGCTGGTTGAGCGTGGTCGCTTCCAGCAGCCCGACCGAAGTGAGTCGCCCGCGTGGACCCACCCGGTTATTGCGAATGGAAAACTCTACGTTAGAGACCAGGACTTGTTGCTGTCCTACAACGTGAAGGCCAATTGAATTGGCCCTCTCGCTCGTGCTGTAAGCGAATGCGATCAGTTTTAGGTGCGAGCGGAGCGTCAAGCCTCTCCCGGTTAGCACAAGCCCGGCGCGAGTGAGGGAAGTCTTGCTTCTTGCTGGCAATTCCCTCGCTCGCGCGTCGGGCTAGTAATATCCGTCCGCGAAGTTCAAACAGTGGGTGCGTCCATGATCCGTCCCGCGCGATTATTCGCTGTCGCGTGCTAAAAGCTGACGTCTGCCCGCGTCCTGTTTCCTGAACAGCCGCCCACTTTTCATTCTCTGGGCGAAACTTCCGCCGGTTGGCGTTTATAAAGAAGACATGATTTGCACACGGAAACGTCTAGCCAATCCGATGAACACGTCAGAAAAGACAAGCTTGCAACGCCTACGTGACGGTGACCCAGACGCCTTGGGGGAACTGTTTGCCGAGCACCAGCAACGCTTGCTGCACATTATCCGCGTTCGAATGGATCGACGGCTGGCGGCCAGAGTGGACGCCGAAGACGTGCTGCAGGAGGTTTTTCTGGATGCCGCCGCTCGCGTCAAACACTTCATTGATAGCCACTCGGGGTCGTTCTTTATCTGGTTGCGGCTGGTGACGAATCAGACGATGGCCAACCTATATCGACGGCATCTCGATACGCAGATGCGAGACGCTCGTCGTGATGTTTCCATCAGCACTGGAAACGCTCACGAGAACCCGACGCGACCGATCGCCATGCAATTGATTGGTCATTTGACTTCGCCAAGCAAAGTCGCAATACGACAGGAGTCGATTGAAAAACTCGAGCAGGCAATCGAAGAACTCAAGCCAATGGATCGGGAAGCAATTGCACTTCGGCACTTTGAATTGCTCGACAACAAAGAAGTCGCCGAGATCCTAGGGATCAACGAAAAGGCCGCCAGCATTCGCTACATACGAGCCATTCGCCGACTGAAGGATGCAATTAACCCAGACGAACCTGCAGAGGAGCCAACGGAGTGAGCGACTCATCAACCAATATTCGAAACGGGAATCGCATCAACGGCGATTTCAACGACGACACAGATCGCGACCCAGTCGAAGAGCTGGCTGCGGAGTTTGCCGACCGCTTTCGCAACGGTGAAGCCGTCAGTATCGAAGAATACGCGAATCGACATCCCGCGTTGGCGGACGAGATTCGCGAACTGTTCCCAACCATCGAAGCAATGGAACGATTGAGTACGAAGCGTGTTGTTGACGCGGCGATGCAGTCTCGGTCGAAGCCTAAGCAGCTCGGTGATTTCCGTATCATCGAAGAGATTGCACGCGGCGGGATGGGCGTTGTCTATCAGGCCGAGCAGGTTAGTCTCGGACGGTGTGTCGCAGTAAAGATTCTTCCTTCGCATGCTCTCTCGCGAGAGAAGGACATTCAG
>CAYQMZ010000975.1:1380-2801 GCA_964418725.1 uncultured Pirellulaceae bacterium | reverse complement strand
GATCCAGCGATTGATTGCGATGAGCTGGGGTTTGCGGATCTGGATACGCAGATCTTCATCGAGCCGCGAGCATACGAAAACTTTGAACTGTTCATCAACGGTGTGATCTTGCCGGATGGCAGTGTGGAATTCCAGTGTCAGTACAACACCAACCTGTTTGATGAAGAAACCGTTGCAGGCTACTTCGACAGTTATGAAGCATTGCTTCGTGATTTCGTGAAAAGCCCGAACAAGTCGATCCGAGATCTACGACTGCTCTCGGTCGCTCAACAGCAGCAACAGATAGTCGACTGGAACAATTCGGATATCGGCTACCCAGAGGATTCGACCGTCTATCGCGAATTCACGGAGCAGGCGTCTCGAACGCCAGACGCAGTGGCCGTTTCTTTCCAAGGTCAATCGTTAACGTTCCGTCAGCTAGACGAGCAGTCCAATCAGTTTGCTCGTTACCTGCAAGCGAATGGTGTCGAACACGGCGACCTGGTCGGAATCTGCGTCGAGCGTTCAGAACAAATGCTGGTTGCGCTTGTTGGAATCTGGAAGGCCGGTGCCGGCTACGTGCCACTGGATCCAGCGTATCCCGATGATCGACTAGCTTACATGTGTGAGCAATCCCAGTTGAAGCTGCTGGTTACGCAGTCTGACCTAGAGGCAAAGACGCAGCAATTCAATAAGCCGACGTTGCTGTTTGATTCGGATGCTCAGATTATCGCTGGTCAAAGTAAGGCCGCTTTGGATTTCGTAGGCAAGCCGGAAGATACGGCCTACGTGATCTACACGTCGGGTTCGACAGGCAAGCCCAAAGGCGTCAACGTTCCGCACGGTGCCGTTGTGAACTTCTTGTACGGAATGCGAGAGACGCCCGGCTTTGAATCATCCGATACGATCCTGGCCGTGACCACGTTGTCATTTGATATCGCGGTGCTGGAGCTTTACTTGCCGTTGTTGACCGGTGGGAAAACGGTGATTGCGGATGCTGAGTCTGCTTCGGACGGATTCAAGTTGATTCAGATGCTCGACGAGCACAACGTCTCTTTGCTCCAAGCTACTCCCGCAACCTGGCGGTTGTTGATCGCCAGCGGTTGGGAAGGCAACGACACGTTGAAGGTGTTGTGCGGTGGCGAGCCAATGCCAACGGATCTGGTCGAACCGCTGCTCGCCCGCTGCGGGCAGCTTTGGAACATGTACGGCCCGACGGAAACGACGGTCTGGTCGAGTGTCTTCCGAATCACCGATGCGGACGCGCCGATTTTGATCGGAAGGCCGATCGCAAATACGCAAGTCTATCTGTTGGATGAGCAGCTGAAGCCTGTTCCTGTCGGCGTGCCCGGCGAGGTCTACATTGGCGGTGCCGGCGTCACCCACGGATATCTGCACCGTGAGGATTTGACAGCGGACCGATTCGTCGACAGTCAGTTTTT
>CAYQMZ010000975.1:0-1370 GCA_964418725.1 uncultured Pirellulaceae bacterium | reverse complement strand
TATGTGAACCACCGTCTGTACAAGACTGGAGATTTGGCTCGCTTCCGACATGATGGCAACATCGAATTCTTGCGTCGCAACGACAAGCAAGTGAAGGTGCGAGGCTATCGAATTGAGTTGGGCGAAATCGAGCAGAATCTGAGCACACATCCTCTGATCGCGCAAGTGGTGGTTGTTGTCCGAGAAGACATACCGGGCGATGCGAGACTGGTTAGCTACTACATTCCAAAGTCGGGTGAGATGATTACCGCATCGGACCTGCGTGGGCATCTTCGCGAGTCGGTGCCAAACTATATGGTGCCGCAACACTTCGTCGAACTCGACAAGTTCCCGCAAACCAACAACGGCAAGATTGACTACAAAGCGCTTCCGGCTCCCGAGGGCGTCGGCGGTGCAGACACCGAGTTTATTGCTCCGGAAACCGAGGCCGAAGTTTACTTGGCATCGCTGTGGCAAGAAATGCTGGGCAGCGATTCCATCAGCGTGAACGAAAACTTCTTCAACATTGGCGGGCACTCGCTACTGGTCATGAAGTGTATCAGCCGTATCGAAGACGACTATTCGGTGCGATTGAGCCCACAGGATTTTCTGATGGGGACGTTGGAGCAAATCGCGTCGGACTTGGAGGAGGAGAACGGAAACGATTCGTCCAATGCTGTTGCGTCCAAGCCTGTTGAGACCGGGGGCGGTGTGAATAACTCGAATACGACGCCAACCGGCACGACTGACAACGTTGACGAAGATTCGACAGAGATCTCAGAAAAAGACCGAAAGTACTCGGCCGGGATCATGTCTAAGTTGACGTCGTACCTGAAGTAGTAACTCAGTTGACGCAAATACTGTCGACTATGAAAGAAGACTATGAGCGCAAGATTCTTCGGTAAATCGGAACAGCCGCTGTTTGGCATCTTCCATCCCGCTCGCGGGCGTGGAGCTTCCAAACGCTGCGTCCTGTTATGTCCGTCATTGGGGCACGAACTCATTCGTTCACACTGGGCCATTAGAAACCTAGCGGCAAAACTGACGCGTCAGGGGATCCACGTGTTCCGATTTGACTATCGCGGAACAGGTGACTCGATGGGCGACATCGAGGACGTTCGTTCGCTGCACGAATTGGTGGATGATGCCTTAACCGCTGCGGTTGAGTTGCTTGATACCGTTGGTGATCCTAGGCCTCGATTGAGCTTTGCCGGTCTTCGCATGGGAGGCGTCGTTGCGGCTTTGGCGGCGAAAAAACTGGCTGACAATCAGCTGTACGCAGACGCCGCGATTGGTTGGGATTGCCCGCGTGACGGAAAAACGTATCTGAATGAACTGAGGTCCATGCATGACCGCATGATCGACCTATGGACTTCCAAGGTGGCAACCGA
>CAYQMZ010000974.1:0-2809 GCA_964418725.1 uncultured Pirellulaceae bacterium | reverse complement strand
TCTTTGCGACCAGCAGTTCGCTGTTGCAAGATTACTGGTTTGAAACTCAAATTAGCAATGAAATGCGTAAGTAAATTTGTAAGTTTAGCAGTCGAAAATCGTCGACATATTGTCAAATTCCGGTCTGAAGGACGAAAGTAAACAGCATGGTTGACCACGAGTTGCTCGATGCCAGTGAATTGATCTCACTCGATCGTGTGGCAGATTTACACCGTATTTTGGTGGATTGCGGTCAGTTGGCTCACAGCGATGAAATTCACGCTGTTGAAGTTGCTGGCGAAGGTAACATGAATTGCACGCTGCGTGTTCGTATCGCTGGTGGCAGTTTTATCGTCAAGCAATCTCGCCCGTGGGTTGAAAAGTATCCGAGCATTCCAGCGCCAATGAATCGCGCGCTATTTGAAATCCAGTTTTACGAAACGGTAGCGAAAAACGAATCCGTTATCTCAAAGATGCCTCGTTTGATTGGCTTTGACCGGCAAAGGCACTTGCTGTTGCTGGATGACTTGGGCGTCGGACAAGATGGCTCGTTTCTATATGGTCGTAGCGATACCGAAGCATTGACGCGACAGCTGCCATTGTTGGCTCAGTGGTTGACGGACTTGCACAGTGTTTCATTTGATACGGATTTCGAGAACTTCACGAATCGTGAACTGCGTAAATTGAATCATGCGCACATCTTTGAGGTTCCCTTCTTTCATCCGCCGGTAATCGATTTGGATGCTGTTACACTTGGTCTCGATGGTGCGGCGCAAGAGTATTCAAAGCACACTGCGCTGATCGATCGAGCGCGGGAACTGGGCGAGGAATACCTGGCTGATGGCGAAACGCTCCTGCATGGTGACTTCTTTCCTGGTAGCTGGCTCTTCACCTCGGAAGGTTTCTTCGTGATCGATCCGGAGTTCTGCTATTGTGGTCGACCTGAATTCGATTTGGCGGTCTGCACGGGGCACTTGCGAATGATTGGCCTTGAAGACGCCAAGATCGACGAACTGGTGGCAATCTACGTGCAAAAATCGGGGAAACTGGATCGTCGCCTTGTGAACGCATGGGCCGGAATCGAAATCATTCGGCGGATATTGGGCGTGGCTCAGCTCGGGCTGGATCGCAGTCTGGATGAGAAAAAGGAACTGTTGAGTTGGGCCGAGCAAGCTGTCCTGGCTTAGTTTTGTTCGCCAGCTGTTGGCCACCGTCGACACACGGTCTTCAAGCTGTTTCTCATTCCTTTTCGTAGGGCCACATTGCTTGGGTGAGCAGTCCACCGTCCACGTACAGCGTCTGGCCGGTGACGAATTCTGCATCGTCACTGGCAAGAAAGACGCACGCCCGAGCGACGTCTTCAGGTAACCCGATACGTTGCATGGGAGTGATCGGAGCCCATGTTCCGGCGTAGTCGTTGGCCTCTTGTTTGGTGCGTTCGATTTCGATTGCTCCCGGAGCCACGCAGTTGACGCGAATCTTTTTCGGGCCCAGCTCAACCGCTGCGACTTGGGTCAGTTGGTTGATGCCGCCCTTCGACGCACTGTAGTCCACAAGGTTGGGGAAGGGGCGTTTGTTTGCTCCGGAACCAATATTGATAATGGAGCCGCCGTGGCCGTGTTGAATCATGCGGTGCGCGGCCTGCTGGGTACAAAGAAATGTCCCCTTCAAGTTCGTGTCGATCACTCGATCCCAATCTTCCTCTTTGAGTTCGAGCAATGAGCACCAAGTTTGGACTCCAGCGTTGTTGACCAGTAAACGCAGTGGGCCGGCTTCCAGTTCGTCCATTTCAACGAACATGCGGTTGACATCAGCGGAGTTGCCGACATTGGCTTGCGAAGTCCAAGCTTGGCGGCCGATTTCACGCACGCGGGAGGCCGTTTCTTCGGCTCCATCACGATCCCCGTTGTAGTTGACAATGACGTCCCAGCCGGCAGATGCCAAGCCAACCGCTATCCCTCGACCGACACCCTTTGATGCCCCGGTTACCAATGCGGTTTTCGGTTCATTCGATTTTGAATCGCCCATGATCTTTCTCCGTTGAGTATGCAGAAAGCTTAATCCGCTTGCGATTGGCAAGACAACCTCCTTGGAATCGGTCGTGGTCGCTACTTTCGGTGACCCACGGCATTGGCAATAATTGGGAACTCATGAAGAACCAGAAGCAAATGCCGCTCGTGTTTCTATCGTTCGCCCTGCTAGTGCTTGGGTGCGGGCGGGCACAGAACAAAGGCCATATGTCGGCGGATGCGAAACCGTTGATGGTCTACTGTGCCGCTGGGATTCGGTTGCCGGTGGAAGCTGCCGCGAAACAGTTTGCCGAAGAAACTGGCCGCAAGGTGCAGATCGATTACGGTTCAAGTGGAGAGTTGGAAGGTCGCCTGGAAATTGACCGCGGCGCCGGCAAGTCTCGGTGCGACCTGTACATACCAGCAGACGAGTCGTTTGCCGATCGCGCTCGCGAGAAAGGCCTGACGGCAGAGAAAATTGCACTCGCGAAATTTCGTCTCGTGCTGGGCGTTGATCCGAAGGTAATCGAGGGGAGGAAGAGCTTCTCTACCGTCGACGATCTAATTCAGAGTGGGCTCGCCTATACGGTTTGCGATGTGAAAGCCGGCGTCGGTAAGAAGACCATGACGACCCTGCAGATAGCCGGGAAATGGCAAGTCGTTGATCAGCAAAAGAAGGCATCGTTTCCTCGCGTCACGGAAGCTGCCAGCACAATTCAAACGTCTTCTGACGTTGCGGCGGGATTCATCTGGGACACCACGGCTCTGCAATTTGGATTAGAGCCAATCGTCCTAGAAGAGATCAAATCCGCTGTCTCGTT
>CAYQMZ010000973.1:0-2809 GCA_964418725.1 uncultured Pirellulaceae bacterium | reverse complement strand
ATTAAGGACGCTCAGGTACAGGTCTCGGACCATACGCGATCTCGGACCAGCGTTACCGTCTTCCGCGATATTCAAGCAACGATTACTCCGCCACACCTGAATCCCAAGAGAAACGGCGCGGTAGTAGTCGAGACGCACTTTGCGAACGAACACGTTCAAAGTACCGACATCGTCGCCAACGTGGATCCCAACACACTAGCGTGGGTCATTGAAGGCAAAGCGGATCGATTGGTGGCCGACGCCAACCTATTGCGCCGATTGCTTCCCGACCTAATGGCACCCGCTCCCAACGACCCGAAACGACACGAGTTCATTTCCCTAGTGAACGGATTTCGTGGCGAATTGAAGCTTGGGTTCACGTTGGCAAAGGGGCCCCGGGAGTCTTTTCCTCGATTTCGCATCAAGGGCGACTTCAAAAATGGTCGGTTCGACGCTCCCCGATTCCTGGCGAATCCCATCACGGACATCTCCGCCAAAGGTTTCGACGTAATCTACGACACGAGTGCGGTCGGCTGGCAAATACGCAACGTTTCCGCCGCCTATGGTCGATCACCGATCACATTGGACTTTGTGCATTCCGACTCGTTGTCGCCTGACTGTGACGTCCAAATCGTCGGCAACATACAGAACCTAAATACAACTCGAGAACTCGTTGGGCTGCTGTCACCAAAGCTCCAAGATCTTTGGCACAAATACGAATTCCTTGGACGCATCAACGTTGATCGATTCAATCTCCAACGTCGCTCTGGACAGTGGGGTGTCGACACGGACGTGACTTGCATCGACGCGTCCATAAACTGCGCGTACTTCCCGTACCCCGTGCACCACACGGAAGGCAACATCAGCTACCGCCACAAGAAGTCACTCGACATCGATCTGATTGCCGCCACCAACCTGTCACACAACCCGACGCACGTTCTCATTGGTGCCGAGATTCAAAAACCGGGAAAGGAGTTCACCGGCGAAATCACAGTGGACTCCCATGGATGGATGCGACTTGATGAACAGCTTCGCGAAGCCGTCGGGCCTAAAGTAAGGCAGGTACTCGCTGATCTCGATGCGCGCGGTGAAGTCAGCTTCAAATCCAAGCTAACGAGAAAGCCGGGCGAGTCACTTAAGAAAGACATCAGCGTTGATGTGCGAAATGCCGGCGCTAAGTACGTGACCTTCCCGTACCCATTGCAGATATCGCAAGGAAGGATCCGAGTCAGAGACAACCTCTGGACGTTCCGTGATTTCGTCGGACAGAACGACAGCTGCATCGTCCGGGCAACAGGCGATTGGTACCCGAATGCCGCGGACGCTCCACCATTGAACGGGTCTCTGTTGGCCAAACCTGAAAACGCTTCGTACTACCAACGCAAAGCGACAGCCAACGCCCAAACCTTGGCGGCAACTGCGACAACGGGAGGCGAACTGCGAGCTAACTTCATCGCAACCAACATTCCCTGTGACGCCGAATTGCGGACCGCACTGCCGGCTGGGCCGGAACAAATTTGGCGCAGCCTACGTCCAGCTGGGCACGTCGACTATGCAAAAGTCGATCTGGTGCACCGACACGGGATGAAAGAGCCAGAAATCAACGTACTGGTCAAACAACTTCAAACAGAACCTGATTCCGAGCGTCGTGGACTAGAGATTCGGCCCACCTGGTTTCCTCTGGACATGAAGCGTGTCACGGGCGAGGTCAAATACAACGCGGACGGCACCTTCAACATCGACAATATGCGGGCGGAACACGGCCCAGAAAAACGCTCCGTTTCACTCAGGTCCAACGGTCAGGGCGTATTCCGAAACGACGGAACGTGGGAAGTACTGTTAAACCGAATCCACGCTGACGGATTTGAAACGACTCCCGAAATCACCGACGCGATGCCCACTTCGCTCGCTGCAGCAATGCACAGCCTGCAATTCCAGAGTCGGCTGTCGATCAACGGACAGATGCACTTCACCGGCAGCAGCCAGCCGAACTCATTCGTAAATGCCGACTGGAAAGCATTGGTTGGAATCGACAACGGCAGCTTCAAACTCGGCGGCCATGATGTGTCGAACATCTTCGGACAAGTCAGCGTAACGGGACAGCAGCGTCCGCAAGGCACCGTGAACTGGGGGCGAGCCAGTGTGGCGTCCTTGATGTGCAAGGGTGTCCAAGTTACGAATCTGGAATCGCCTTACCAGATGGACGACCAGCGTTTGGTCTACGGTGCAAACGCCTACGGCGCCAACGACCAAACTGGATCGAAAAAGAGCCAACACATGGTCGCGCAAATGTTCGGCGGCAACGCGTTGGCCGGCGGCCAAGTCCAACTGACCGACAAATACCCCTTCCAAGTTCAGTTCTCGCTGAACGGTTTCAACGTCGCGCATGTTGCCAGGGACTTCGCGATGCCCGCAAACATGTCGGGGCGTGGAGATGCCACACTGGCGATGACAGGCAACTCTGAAGGTACGCACACGTGGAAGGGCGAAGGAAGCGTAAAGCTGCGAGACGCCAACTTGGCGCGACTGCCCGCACTGATCTCACTGGTCAACGAATTACGCAATCGCACTCGCCCTGATGTGTTTACCGCCAGCGACATCAAGTTCGATATCGACGGAGCGTACGTGAACCTACAGCAATTCGACCTTCACGGTGCTTCCCTTTCCATGAAAGGCAAAGGCTGGATCGGCATGGACCGAAGCGTCGAACTCGCGTTCTATACGTTGCTAGGCGGCGAGAAGAACTGGCTGCGTTCCGCGCTACCGTTGGCAAAGCGAATGAGTGAACAGTGGTGGCAAATTGGCGTCACCGGGACCCTGGACAACATGG